>JAGXRZ010000039.1 GCA_018335585.1 Selenomonadales bacterium | reverse complement strand
TTCTGTCGCCGCCTGCTTTCTACCAGCAAGAGACATCTATGTTTTCGCGCGGTCTGACGGAGGAGTGCGACATGTCTTCCTCAGGTGTAGGGACGTGCCTGTGGCACGTCCGCGGACGTGCGAACGCACGTCCCTACAGGGTTTCTGTCGCCGCCTGCTTTCTACCAGCAAGAGACATCTATGTTTTCGCGCGGTCTGACGGAGGAGTGCGACATGTCTTCCTCAGGTGTAGGGACGTGCCTGTGGCACGTCCGCGGACGTGCGAACGCACGTCCCTACAGGGTTTCTGTCGCCGCCTGCTTTCTACCAGCAAGAGACATCTATGTTTTCGCGCGGTCTGACGGAGGAGTGCGACATGTCTTCCTCAGGTGTAGGGACGTGCCTGTGGCACGTCCGCGGACGTGCGAACGCACGTCCCTACAGGGTTTCTGTCGCCGCCTGCTTTCTACCAGCAAGAGACATCTATGTTTTCGCGCGGTCTGACGGAGGAGTGCGACATGTCTTCCTCAGGTGTAGGGACGTGCCTGTGGCACGTCCGCGGACGTGCGAACGCACGTCCCTACAGGGTTTCTGTCGCCGCCTGCTTTCTACCAGCAAGAGACATCTATGTTTTCGCGCGGTCTGACGGAGGAGTGCGACATGCTACGGGGCGTAGTTTGCCTTCGCGGCAGCGATTTCTTCACAAGCCTCTTGACGACTAGCCCACCCGCGCACCGTCACAATTTTACCTTCCAGCTGTTTATACTGCGAGAAAAAGTGCTCAAACTCTTTGCGCAGGTGAGAGCCCATATGTTCAATCTCGGTAATCTCGGCAAAGCGCGGGTCGTTAAGCGGCACAGCGATAATCTTTACATCGTTGCCTTTGTCGTCCGACATGAGAAAGGCACCGATTACGCGCGAGCGGATAACGCACCCGGGGAAAGTAGGGTTAGCCATCAGGACCATGATGTCCATAGGGTCGCCGTCGTCGGCCAGCGTATTTGGAATAAACCCATAGTCGGCGGGATAATGCATGGGAGAAAACAGCGCGCGGTCCAGAAAGAACAACTTGCGTTTTTCGTCGTACTCATACTTGTTGGTGCTGCCCTTGGGAATCTCAATAAATGCTTCGACTACTTGCTCCATGTATATCGTTCCTTTCTTTATTAGAGGGTCGTATAAGGACTGTCGCTGAGGGACGGCAGACTGTGCGAAAACACAGCTACCTCTCACTGGCAGAAAGCAGGAGGTGACAGAATGGTTGTAGGGACGTGCGTTTCGCACGTCCGCGGACGTGCCATGGCACGTCCCTACACTGGATCAAGGCTTTTCGCACAGTCGGACGGAGGAAAGCGACACTCTATAGGGACAGGATATTCACAGAAAGAACCGTCCCTTCTGTTCTGGCATCTTACATGAGGAGTTGAGATTGTGCAGGATTGGAAACTTACGACATCTGAAAGTCTGAAGCGCTGGGAGCAGAACGCCGAATACTGGGACAATCAGATGGGTGAACACAGCAACAGGTTTCACCGCGAGATAATTCGGCCTGCAACCGAAAGGCTACTAGAACTGCATGCCGGCGACAAAGTCCTCGATATAGCATGTGGCAACGGCAATTTCTCGCGTCACTTAGCACAGCACGGCGCAAAGGTGGTAGCCTTCGACTATAGTCCTACCATGATTGCGAGGGCGAAGGAGCGTGCTAAGGAGTATGCTAGCCAGATTAGCTTCCACGTGCTCGACGCCACCAACTACGAGCAAATGCTTACGCTCCGCACAGATGCCCCTTTCGACAAGGCCGTAGCTAACATGGCGCTGATGGACATCGCGGACATTTCTCCCCTGCTGCGCGCGCTGCACTCACTAATCAAACCGCAAGGTCACTTTGTCTTTTCTATTAGCCACCCCTGTTTTCAGACTCCACACATGCGAAGTATCGTAGAAAAGGAAGATATTGGCACTGAATTCAGGGTCCGCCACGGCATACTCACTTTTCAGTACCTTACACCCCTCGCTCACGAAGGATTGGCACTGCCCCGGCAGCCCGTGCCGCACATCTACTACCATCGCCCCCTGTCCATCCTTTTCGGCATTAGCCTAGAGTCAGGGTTCGTCATTGATGGACTTCTAGAACCTGCTTACTCCGCGGAGCAGACTACGGAATGGGCTGATATCCCGCCAGCCCTAGTGGTGCGCCTAAGAAGAGAGTCTTGAGACAGTAATAAGCAAATGCACTATATAGACGACGGCTGGGGGCACGGTTACGAGGAGAAGGCCGCGCTTAGCGGCGGAGAAGTCGCGACGGAAGGTAAGAGCGTGGTGCGTACGTTGCAGGCGTTGCTGCTTCTAACGTAAGTATAACAGCCATTGCGGCCAGCGGCACGACAAAGGACACGATTTCGAGCAGGTTGCGGCGCAGGTCAAACTCCTGCGAAGCCATAGGCATAACCCTTACATTCTCGGGGCGACCAAGTTGCCGGATTCGTACCTCCTAAGCCCCGCATAGAACACCCAACGCGAAAGCGACACGCCTAATACGGTAGCTGCCAGAAAAAGGGCGAAAAGCGGCCAAGTGAAGTTCCGCACCAACGTGACAGGAACATAACTAATAAACGCTACGGGTATCACGGTGAAAAACAGAACCCGCACGGTCAGCGAGAAAATTGATATGGGGTAAAGCCCAAAGTTCATGATTGCTTCAGAAAACAGCGAGGCGATTTGTTCGGCGTTGCCCAAGTAAAAACTTAGGCTGTGCGCCATGGCAACGAGTGCAGTGTACAAGACTGCGGCAATTAACATACACAGAACTGCCAGGAGTACCTGAACCGAAAATCCTAGTAGGAAGATACAGAGCGTAAACGCGAAGACAAAGTCTCCGATGGCAGAAGCGGAAGACCGTGAAATCAGCACATTGAGCCACACGTCCTTAGGCAGTGCTAGATAATAGTCGAGCTGTCCTTCTGCAATAATGGTACTCAGCCGCCCAGTATTGCCGAAAATTGCTGAAGCTAGCCCGAATGTTCCGGCCACCATCGCGTACAGAAGGAAGACATCGTGTTGTTGCCACCCAGCCACCTCGTCAAAACGCTGAAACAGCACCCACCAGAAAAATAACAGCAAGATATCATTAAGCAGCATAAACACCACTTGCGTTAGAAAAGAAACTCTGTATTCCATCGCCGCCAGGACATTGACCTTCATCTGCTCCCAAACAAAACGAGCTGTTTTAGCCACCGTTGACACTGACCTTTTTCACCCCCCGCCTGAATGTAAAGAAAGCTAACACCACTAGCGCCACTACCCATAGCACCTGCATACCTGCAGCCCTAAGAAAAGCCTCTTTGTCAAAAGACACAAATAACCGCGCCGGTTGGTAGAGCACGTAGTTGAATGGTAGTATCTCTGCTATGCGCTTTAGCCACTCCGGGTAAACGTCAATGGGAACAAACAAACCACCAAGAGTAAAGAGGATCTTTGAATAGACCCAAAAGAAGGGCTGTGTATCCTCTACCCAGAAAGCTAGCATGGCTATGGTTACTTTTATAAAGAACTGCATAAGGAAAGCCATCGCGGCCACCAGCAAGACTGCGGGGATTGAGGCCAAGGATGCAGGGGGAAGGCCAACGAGCGCGAAAGCTACTGCTGCGCCCACTATGGCATTAAGTAGAAAATGCCCAAGTGTTTCGCCGCAGAAGATTGCGCACTGGTACCATACGAAATGCAGTGGACGCACTAGGGTGTAGGCTACTGCACCGCTCTTCACTTCATCTTCTATGCGCCTCTCTATGCGCGCGTTAGAGAGCATGATGCTCTCGGTGGCCATAAGATACCAGACCATCTGGGCGCGCGAGAAGCCAAGGATGGCCCTATCAGCGCCAAGAAGTGTTGACCACAGCTTAGTAAAAATGAACAAGACCATAGCGAAAAAGATGGAGCGCACGAGTGCGTCGAGCGGATACGCCAGTTTGCTGGCTAGGCTCGTTGAAGCAAGCAGAGTGTACTTCTTAATGGCATGGCTAAACATCCTTGCCGCCCCCCAGAATAATGCGCCCGGTATGTCTATAAATCTCCTCAATGACCTCATCGAGTGACGGGTCGGCAATGTAGATATCGGCTAAGCGGGAGTGCTCTCGCAAAGCGGCGTAGACGTCGTCTACTGTGGTTATAGCCGTATCGATTCTAAGCTTTAGACCCGCACCCTTATGCTTGAGGACAGTAACGCCGGGATGAGTAAAGCACTCGATATCTTCCTCTAAGCGAACGCCGGCTGTCTTTGACTGGAGAAATTCGCGGCGCAAGACTTGAGGACTCTCATCCAGAATCACTTCTCCATGGTTGATGACCATAACCCGCTTACATAGGCTCTCTATATCCCCTGTATCGTGGGAAGTAAGGAATACGGTAACGCCTTCCTCCCGGTTGATGAGGGTAATCAGCTCCCGAATTTTCCGCTTGGCCACAACGTCAAGCCCAATGGTAGGTTCGTCCAAGAATAAAACTTCCGGTTTATGGAGCAGGCAGGCCGCTATTTCGCAGCGCATGCGTTGCCCAAGGGATAGCTTGCGGACAGGGATATGTAGAAGCTCGTCTAGCTCAAACACCTCGCTTAGATGGCCTAGCCGCTGCTTGTACTTCTCCTCCTCCACCTCGTAGATGTGCGACAGCAGGCGAAATGTATCCCTTGGGGGAAGATGGAACCACAACTGCGACTTCTGCCCGAAAACTGAGCCGATTCGCATAGCCAGCTTTTGTCTTTCCGCCCAAGGGGTCAGGGATAGCACGCTGACCTGGCCGGAGGTCGGATAGAGGATTCCTGTCAACATTTTGATGGTTGTGGACTTACCGGCGCCGTTAGGGCCAATAAAAGCCACCGTCTCCCCCTTTTCGACAGCAAAGGAAATGCCCCGTACCGCCGCCACGTCGGTGTAACTCGGCCTGAGCAAGCCGCTTAGCCAGCCCATGCTTCTTCTCACACGGAATTCCTTGCGTAGGTTTTCGACCTGTATCGCCCTCATCTCGCCACCTCCACAGAGTATTTCGCCTACTTTAACACCGCACACCAGCCGGATCAAGAGCTGAGCAAGCATTACTCCTTTCTCGCAAGGCCAAAATGACTAAGACGCTGCCTAAGGGCGGCGTCTTGACTTTCAGTTCCTAATGTATCCTAACAGGTGCTCTATGGCCAGTATGGGGTGTGTGAGGAGCATGCGCGGACCGGCGTACTTCATGACAGCGCGCATCCGGCGGCGCATGTTCTGGTTGTAACAGCTCGTAGCGCACTTACTGCAGGGCGGCTTGTGCGGCTGATAGCGGCACTTCTGTAGCCGAATGTTGGCGTAATCGTATAGCTCCCGGCATTCAGGGCACAGGGACGTTCCAAAGTGATGGTGTCTTTGGCAGTAAAGGCGAACCATGAGGAAAAGCGTTTTCACTTGGCGATCTAGTTGCCCCACCTGCGCAACCCTCCTCCTTATGGTCGCAGCGTCTTTAGTTTTAAGATGTGCACGCTCACGGCGGCAGCAATGAAAAACAAGGCCAAACGCGCATGCAGAAGCCGCGTCGCAAAAACAGCTGTCACGATGATGCTTGGCCAAAGGAGAGCTAGGGCAAGGATTTTTGCCCGCAAGGGGACTCCTCGCCGCTCTAAGTAATCGCGGATGTATGTCCCAAGGACGGGGTGCTGCATCAGCCATGTATAGAGGCGTGGCGAGCTTCGCGCATAGCACCATGCACTAAGTAGCAGAAAAGGAGTGGTGGGTAACCCGGGCAAAAAAATGCCGACTATGCCCAAAGCAAGCGCGATTGTCCCGCCTACTGCCAGAAGTAATCGTGTGTATTGTTGCATGCTAAATTCCCCGCCTATGCCGTCACTTAGCCTACTAGAATCATTGTATTGCAAATGATAATCATTAGCAATACACGGGCTCCCCTGCCACAGGCGACAAGGGACAAGGGACAAGGGACAAGGGACAAGGGACAAGGGACAAGGGACAAGGGACAAGGGACAAGGGACATTCTACCCTGGCGGCTGGCGCCTGGCGGCCGGTGGCTAATCAAAAAACAGTAATAAGCAAATGCACTATATAGACGACGGCTGGGGGCACGGTTACGAGGAGCAGGCCGCGCTTAGCGGCGGAGAAGTCGCGGCGGAAGGTAAGAGCGTGGTGTGCGGCCAAAAGGCCCCAAAACGCTAGTGCGGCGTACGTTGCAGGCGTTGCTGCTTCTAATGTAAGCATAACAGCCATTGCAGCCAGCGGCACGACAAAGGACACGATTTCGACGAGGTTGCGGCGCAGGTCAAACTCCTGCGAAGCCATAGGCATAACTTTGGCCATAACCAGCGGAGCTACTATTAGCGCAATGAGTATCTCCGGGCCAATGTAGGTGATGTTGTAAACAAACGAATACAAATAGATACTCTGTCCCGCCGGTGCGTAGGCGGCAAAAAAGACTACGCCGGAGAGGAAATGGCAAAGCAGACGCGACAGGCCGCCCACGGTGATGCCCGCGAGCGGTTTATCTTTGAAGAACCCCGCAAGGCCAATCGAGGCAAAGGCTAGGGGGTAGTCTAGCAAAGCTTGGATGGGGTGCACGATGTAGGGTTCGGTGAGGAGCTTAGTTGCGCTAAACAACAGCCCGGCCACCATGCCCGGGACTCCTCCCCAGCGCAGGGCAATGACGAAGATAGGGAGCATGGCGAGCGAAACCGAGCCGCCCTGTGGCATCTCCACGACTCTAAACAAGCTCAACACATAAGCAAAGGCCACCATTACAGCGGTTTCGACTAGCATAAGCGTCTGTTTGTTCTTCATGTACTCGCCTCCGTTTGTTTTACTTCTTAACGCAACACGCGCCCCGGAAACAGGGCGCGCTAGGCGTCGCTGCTTCCCTACGCTGGCGTTACCCAGATCAGGTTCAAAGGGTCAGGGGTTATCCCCTTCTCAGCCCGATTTCACGGGCTCCCCTAGCTGAATATTGAAATGTGGCAGTGAGCTTTGAGCTATGAGCTGTGAGCTGTGAGCTGTGGGGCCATCGTGAATCATGAATCGTGAATCGTGAACTCGGGCTATCCGCTGTCCGCTTTGTGCTTGGGCTGTACGCTGCATGCTCTAAGCTGTAAGCACTTAGCCCCCCGATTCTACGAAGCACGAAGCACGGTCCCCTCTACCAAGAGGCCAAGTGCTAAGTGCCAATTGTGAAGCAAAAAGCTCCGTCCCTTTTGCTTCCCTTTTGCTTCAGCGGCGCGGGGGTAGCACCAACATGCGACCGAGGCGGTCTACAAGTGCTGGAGTATCGCTCGCTTCGCGGGCAATAAGCAAGATGGTGTCGTCACCCGCAATGGTGCCCATAACGCCTTCTAGTTCTAGGCTGTCAAGTGCGGCGGCGGCCGCGTTTCCTCCCCCGGCGAAGGTCTTAAGGACTACTAAGTTGCCGGTGTAATCGATGCCGGTGACGGCGTTACGCAAGATGCGAACGAGCCTGTCTGTAAGGTTATCGCTGCCGTTCCCGGGCGACTGTATATAGACTTGCCGACCGGAGCGGCCTTGGACTTTAATTAACCCGAGTTCCTTAATGTCGCGGGAAACAGTCGCCTGCGTGGCCTTGTGACCCTCAGCCTCTAACAGGCGACCTAACTCCTCTTGGGTCTCTACCTCTTGTCGAGTGACTATCTCTAAGATTCTCGCCTGCCGCTGCTCTTTCACCGCACACCTCCAGCGTCTTTCTGCATGAATATTTTATCATGAGAAGATGCATTTGCATATCGCACTTAGCACTTAGCACTTAGCACTTAGCACTTAGCACTTCGCACTTGGTACCGCGTGGAGGTGGGGGCGGCTGGCTCCTAGCATACAAGAGGCAAGAGGACAGAGGCAAGAGGCAAGAGTGACGCTCTGGGGAGGGCGTATTCGCTCGCCTCTACGTTGTAGGGACGTGCGTTCGCACGTCCGCGGACCTGCCATAGGCACGTCCCTACGCTCACCGCCCGTTCCCTAGTCAGCCAACAGCCCCTTCACCGCTCACCGCTCTACTGACGCCTAACGCCTAAAGCCTAACGCCTAACGCCTAATCCCCGGCCCCGAGTTCACGATTCATGATTCACGATTGCCCCACCGCTCACCGCCCGTTCCCCTCACGCCTAAAGCCTCAAGCCTAGAGCCTCTCCCCAAGCGACAAGCGACAAGCGACAATCCCCTGGCGCCTGGCGCCTGGCGGCACTCAACACTACGCGGTCACGTACCCTGCCTTGACCAAAATCTCGGTGGCGCGGGCAAGGTCTTCTTTGGCGACGAGGATTACGGGGCCGGTGCAACCCATGCCGGTGCTAGCGAAGATACCGGCTTGCCAAACTTCGCGCACGGCTGTTTCGAGGTCGAGAATCTCGATGCCGGCGATTTCTTCGGTAACTACCTTTGCGGGCGGCGGCGCAATGTCCTTGGCAGGCGCGGCTGCCTCTGTCTTTTGCTCCTTAGCCCAGAGCTCCATTAAGCCGGCTTTGCGGGCCGCGGCGAACTCCCCTGCCACCACGTCGAGCAACTTGCCCTGCGCTACATCGCCCGCGAATTTAATCGCGCCTGCGATTACCGGCGCACCTGAGGCGCGCGAGAGAATTAGGACAATCTTGTCGTACCCCTCGCCTACGCCGGGGCCATAGCCGTAGCCTAAGGCTTCGTAGTCGCCGCCGGTGGTGTAGGCCGAAAACACCTTCATTAGGACATTGCCGGTCAGTGTGTCTGTGACCATGACATCGGGCGCGCCGACCAAAAGGTCGTTGCCGCGCATAACGGAACCGCCGTCCTGGCGCACAGACTGGGCGAACTTAAAGCCATAGCCGTTGTCCTTTAGCTTTTGCAGATGCCGCTCTACGGCCCGCGCTCCGTCAAGGTTTAGGATGCCGACCGCAGGTTCGGCAATGCCGCTGGCCTTGGCCACGGCAATGCCGTAGATGGCGTTCTTAACCATGGCCAGGACGCGGTCGGTGTCGGACGTGCCGGTGGTCGTGGCCAAGAAAAGCTCCCTGCCCCGCCCCGGGGTGATGACCCGCCCTACCGTGGATACACCGATGGGGAAGTTGTAGTGCATGGTGACAGCCGCGGCAATGTCGCCGGCGAGCAGCATTTTCTCCATTAGGGCGTGCTGCTCTTTTTCCGTTTGGGCTAACACGTGTGTCAGTTTGCTGTCGACCGCCGGTCCAATTAGCACTACTTCTAAGTTTGGGTTAGCCTGCGCGGCTAGTTCTGCGCCGCGCACGACTTCCGCTACACCGTGTTCACTGCCAAGTAAGGTAATGCCTATGCGCGTGCGTGCCCCGAAAACACCTGTCTCCAGCGCATCGGCAATTTCGTTAAAGACTTTGGCGACCAGCTTTTTTGTCTCTTTCATGGCCGCACTACTCCTGCTCGGTCAGAGAAGTCGCCAGAGCGCGCATCGCTTGGCCGATAAGCTTACGCACTTCGGCTTCGTCTAAACCTGCCGGTTTGGCTTGTGCTAAGCCGGGGTTAGCTTCCATGACAAAGGATACGCCGTCAAAGAGGTTGGTCATGCGGGCTAAGAATAGGCTGCCTTTGCCGATAATCATGGCACGCTTAATCTCGCCCGCCAACATAGCATCGCGCGCAGGCCCGATTACCGGCATACCCGAGGGGATATGACCTTGTGTAGGCGCAAAGCCGGGCATGCCGTGCTTAGCCACAAAGTCCATAATCTGCGCGCGCTCGAGCTCGCCGCGCTTTACGCCAAGTGCGGCAATCATCTTGTAGTTAGCTTCGGGCACATTACCGGCACCCGCCGGAACCGTGATTTCCGGGTTCTGCATTTCCACGCCGTATTGGTCGACGTCGGTAATTTTAAGTTCCTTGCGCTCAAGCGGGTCAGTCACTAGGGCTTGGATTACGGCCTGCGGGCTCGCGCCGGAACCGATGGTGTGGCGCCCCACTATATCTGTCCGCACGACAGGGTTTATGCCGTCGTTTTCGGATACCCATACGGCGAAGCCGCCTAAGACATCCTCCAGCACCGGCAAGTTCTTGTTAACGTGGTCTTTGCCGTTCATGCCGAGCTTAGCGACCGCGCCGCCCGCCACGACGACTACGTTTTTAAAGACGCCAGACTGCACAAGCGATGAGGCGACAATCATGGCGTGAGCAGGTGCCGCACAGAAGCCGCGTGTGTCACTGCCGGTAGCGTTAACGCAGCCCACGACTTCGCCGATAGCCTTGGCAAAGTTGCCGCCACCGCGTTGGTTCATGTCGCCGCAGGCCTCTTCGCTGCACTCGACGATGTAGTCGACTTGCTTCGGGTCAAGTCCGGTCTTTAGGAACAGCTGGCGCATCGAAACGACTGCGGAAGCCATGGCGGAGAGATTCTCATAGATAATGTGCGCGGTTAAGGCTTTATCTGTGTCATGCGCTTGGCGCACACACCCGACAACCTTGTCGCCAAGGCGCAGCGGTTCGGCTACATGGTCAGCGACTAGTTGCGCGATGGTGGCCTGGTCGGAAGTTTTCTGTAGCTTGCTAAGGTCTGTCCCCTGGAAAGCGGGATGCACGGCCAGCTTTTCGCGCACAGCGGCGGCAAAATCTGTATCGAGCAGCACCAAATCGAAGGAGTCGACAAGCTTCATTACGCCGTAGAACTCGTCCTCGGGCATAATTTCGCCGTACTGGGCAAAGCGCGATGCGCCTTCAACGCCGTTTTGGTACCAGGGCTTAGGCAAAGCGTCAAGCTCCCGCACCGGCAAGCCACCGATATACGCCTGGTTTGGCGGGTAAGCAACGCAATCCTCGAAACTCCTTAACTGGGTGGGAAGCTTTTTTAGATACTCGCTGGCGGGGTTTTTCTCGCGCTCTACGGTTTGTGTCGTACCGTGGTCAAGCAGCACGTTAGGGCAATGAAAGAGCGTATACGCTGCACCTTTAATTACTGGAAACATGTTCCTCGGTCACCTCATTCTTGGATGTGGGGTCGCGTGAAGATTAAAAAGCGGGCGGGTTACCCGCCCGCAATCATAGCGGCTACTTGTCGAAAACTACCTGGCCGTGAATCTCGGTCTCGAGGGCGCGGAGGGCCTTCTGCACTAGGCGACGGCGCAGCTCCTTTTCCTCGGCGGGAGGCATCTGAGGATTGCCGAGCGGGTGCGGAATAGACACAGTCGGGACAATCCTATTGGCTCCTACAGTCAACGAAATGGGGACTACAGTGCACATATGCACTACAGGCAGGCCGGCGCGCTCAATTTCCTTTACCATCGTTGCACCGCAACGCGTACAGGTACCTCAGGTACTGGTAAGGATGACCGCTTGCACTCCGTCGTTAACTAGTTCCTGCGCAAACTTCTTGGCAAAAGCGGCGCAGTTGGCGACCGAAGTGCCGTTGCCGACGGTGGTGTAGAAGTAGCGGTGGAGTTCGCCGATTTCACCGGCTTGCTCCATTTCGCGCAGTACATCTACCGGGAGCACCCTGTCGGAATCGAGATTAGCGTAGACGGGGTCGTACCCGCCGTGCGCGGTGGCATACTTCTCCGGTGTTAAATCGGCTACGTCGCGAATGTCGTACTTGCCGTAGTGGCTAGCACTAGAGGACTCAATATGGTCGGGGTTGCCCTTAGGCACGATGCCGCCGGAGGTAACTAGGGCAATCTTTGCTTTCCTAGCGTCGGCAATCGGCATATTGGGGGCCACACGGTCAAAGTGCGGCATGGGGTACTCGGTGGTGAAGGGTTGCGCGTTGATTTTGGCTACCAGCATGTCCACGGCGCGCTTGGCACCGCGCTCAGTGTGGAAGTAATTCTTGCGCAAGCCTTGGGGTAGGTAGGCGTGCGTTTCGGGCGTTACTTCTTCACCTTTGCCGAGCGCCTTAACTAAGTTAGCGATAGCCGGGATAGCTTTGCGCATGTCGGCTGCGCTGTTGCCGGTCTTGGCAATGTAGGCAAAGCGGTGGTACATTTCTACGCCGGGGTTCTCATGGTACATGCCGCTGACAACGGGAATGTGCAGCTCCTCGAAAATGGCTTTAGCCACTGCGCCGCAAGCTACGCCATAGCGGCCGGCGTTAAACGCGGGACCGGTAACGACGATATCCGGGGTGTGGGCCTTAATCATCTTGAGGACGGTGTGCAAGGCTGCGTCAAGGTTCTCGGCGAAATAACCGTCGCCGCAAATGACGGTGGCCACAATCTCGGCCTCGGTGCCAAGCGCTGCCTGCAGCGCCTGTCCCGGGCCTAGCGCCCCCGCGCGCTCTTCCGGCTGATGGTCGGCTTTATCTTCACCGCCGATACCACCGTAGAACTGGTTCAGGTAGTGAACTACCTTGAGTTTCTGGTTGCTCATGTTCTTCCCCCCTTCTGATAGGAGCGACGGTTACTGTCCGTATTTGCTGTGTGCCTTACGCATGCCGCTGACTTCGGCCGTGATGGCGTCGACGTCAAGCACCATTTCCATCATGCTGATTTGCTCGTCGTAGACACCGGCGTCAACGTGGTCTTTAAGTTCGAAAATGTGATAAACTGCGAGTCCTAACTGGACTCCGGCCAAAGGACCTGCGTAGGTAGGGTCGCCGGCGGTAACGGTTTCGGCAGCAAGGCCTGCGGCCTCTGCTTCTGCGCCACCGAGAACCACGATCACGTTCTCGGCGCCGTTCTTCTCGGCAATTTCTTTTACCCTACGTTGATTCTCTAGGTCCATGGCACCTGCGGCCGTTCAGACAAAGCACTCGGTAACGGAAAACACCACGTCCCCGCCGGCGGACTTAACGCATTCTTCGATGGCGGGACCGGGCACTCCGTCGCGGTCACCGAGGATGACCACTTTCTTGCCCTTAAGCATTGGGTTGAACCTCCTTTGTTATACTGATGTCACTGGTCGCTTGTCGCTTGTCGCTTGCGGGAGCCGCCAGCCGCCGGCCGCCAGCCGCCGGGAGCGGCTGTGAGCTTTGAGCCATGAGCTGTGAGTGTAGGGACGTGCCTCTGGCACGTCCGCGGACGTGCGAACGCACGTCCCTACATCGCCGTGGGCACTCTCTACTAGGAGCCAGGAGCCAACTGCCCCCCGTTCTCCCTAAACTCCCTTCGCCGTCAACTTGCTAAAGCCCAGCTCATTCGTCGCGCCGGTAATCACTTGGATTTCGGCAGTAATGGAGCCGTCTGCGGCGAGCGAACCGTGCCAGCCGCCGGCGATGACATCGGCGACTTGCTTGTGCCCGATAACCTTCTGCATCGGCGGGAGAACGATTACCTCGTTGGCGTTGCCGGCGGTTACGACGGCGTCGGCGAGCGGGTCGGCGTCGGCTAAGGACTGCGAAGCGCCGTCTTGTCCGGCGTACTCGTCGGTCACCAATACGGTCTTAATGCCCTTCTTCTCGAGCTTGACGCAGTTCATCATCAGGTCGGCATCGGGGTTGCCGAAGCCTTCTTCAGAGATAATGGCGGCATCAACGCCTAACCACTCGATTAACTTGGCGGTAAAGTTAGAGGAGCGCTCTTTGTCGGAGAGAGTCACGTTCTCGTTGGTGACGACTACGCCGATAAAGTTGTAGTCCTTGCCGTGGCGCGCGAGCAGTTCGTGAATGACAGGGCTGTTCTGGTGGTGGAAAGTCGTGTTCTTGTCGCAGGCTGACACGCAGTTGCCCGAGATAATCGCGCCGTCCATAACTTCCGTCGGATAGATAAAGGTCGGCAGAGTGCGCTTGGCGTCGATGCCATAGACATAAGTATCGTGCAGTAAGCCTTGGCTCTGCAGCATGTACACGTAGGCAACCTTTGGGAGCGTCGGGAACTGCTTAAGCGCCAGCGGTAAGGGCGGGCAATCGAAGACTTCTGTTTGCGTCGGGTTAGCGTGCCTGCCTGCCTCGCCTAAGTAAGCGGCGGCCTTAAGCCCCATGGTGCGCAGTGCCGCCTCGTGGTCGTGCTGCAGCAAACCTTCTACGGGTTCGGCTACAACGACGACGTTAAGCGTTTCCGAGAACGGGGTGTACTGCGCGCCGGGTCCGCTCATGTCGATAATGCCTTCCTGGAAACCGACGATTTTGCCGGCAGTGACTACTGCCACGCCCTTAAGCACGTGAGTTACGCCGCTCCCGACCATGTCGACCTTGCTGACGAACCCCGGGAATACGCCGCCGCTGCCTTCGACTTTAACGCGCGGCTCAATCACGTCCTTCACCGGCACGATGCGGACAGACTCGTTAGGCTTAGCGAGGTCAACATCAATGGAAACCAGGCGCTCGTCTTTGAGATGGTCGACCATCTCTTGTTTGTTGACGTACAGCACATCTCCCTGTACTTCCGTGCGCGCGCCAAAGCGCACGTCTTTAATTGCGATGTTGCGTAATTCCAAACGCATGCCGTCACCTCCTAAATTAGTTCTTTGACTTTTGCTTCGATGCTTTCGGCACTGCACTCGGTCGGTCCGAGCTCGGCAATCTTCTCCCCGCCGCGATAGAAGGCGATTACGGGCAGGCCCAACACCTTCTGGGCAATAGCGAGACGGCGGTTGCCCGAGGTGTCGAGCTTGCAGAACTTAGCTTTGTCTGCGTAGGTCTCCGCGATGCGGGCGAAGTCCGGCATCAGCGCCAAGCATTTCTCGCACTTGGGTCCCCAAAAATCGACGACGATCAGGCCTTCGCTTTGCAGCACTTCTTGGTCAAAGTTATCTTTGTGGACTTCAATCAATTTTTTCACCTCCTTAGAGAAATCGTGAATCGTGAATCTTGAATCGTGAACTAGGTGGGGCGTGAGCGGTGGGCGGAAGGGTGGAAAGGTACAAGGTAAAAGGTCGAAGGGGAACGGGTGCCACTGCGACACGGCTCTACTGGGCACTGAGCACTGAGCACTAGGCACCTTCTCTCCAGGAGCTAGGAGCCAGCAGCCAGTAGCGCCCCAATCGCCTGCTCAATCGCCGCGGCGGTAATCTCTTGGTCGACGAGGCGGGCTGCGACTTGGCCCTTGTGGAACACTACAATCGTCGGGTTCTGAGTGACACCGTAGCGTGAAGCCACGCGGCGGTTGCGGTAAGTGTCTAGCTTCCAGGTCTTAACTTGGTCACCGAAGGCCGACAGCGCCGATTCTATGCCGGGCATCATCTCGAGGCAAGTCTGGCTCATCGGCGTCCAGAAAACGACGGCTACGGGGCGGGTTTCGGCGAGGACAGAATCCTTAAAGCCCTCTTCTTCGATAATATACTTCTCGGCCGCTACCGCCGCGACGGCACCGTCGGCAGCCGCAGTGATGACTTGGCGCAAGTAGGTAACGCGCGCGTCGCCTACGCCAAACACGCCGTCTACGTTAGTTTCCATCTGTTCGTTAGTAATAATGTAGCCGCGCTCGTCGAGGTTCACTTTACCCTTGAGGAAGCCGGTTTGCGGGATGGTGCCGACGTAGATAAACACGCCGTTTGTCTCCATCTCGGTAAGCTCGTTCGTTTTGACGTTACGCAACACTACGCTCTCGACAATGCCCTCGCCGCGAATCTCCTGCAGGGTGGAATTCCACACGAACTTCATTTTTGGGTTGCGGAAGGCACGCTCCTGCAGCATGGGGGCCGCATCTAGCACGCCCTCATCGTGAATGACGATTACGGTCACGGAATTAGCAAACTTCGTGAGGTAGTTGCCCTCTTCAATCGCGGCGTCGCCGTTGCCGATAACCACGATATCGAGGTCGGTAAAGAAGTCGGCATCGCAGGTCGCACAGTATGATACGCCTTTGCCACGCAGAGTGCTTTCGCCCTTCACGCCTAGCGTGCGGGGCACGGCTCCCGGCGCGAAGATAAGCGTGCGCCCATGGTGCTTTGTGCCATCTTTTAGCGTAACGACCTTCTCTTCTGCGTCTACGTCTACTACCTCGCCGCGCAGAATCTCCGCGCCGAACGAAGTAGCGTGGTCTGTAAAGGCCTGCATCAGCCCGGGGCCGGTGGTGCCTTTAGCAAACCCAGGATAGTTCTCCATATCCCAAGTCGTGGCAGCTTGTCCGCCTGTTTTGCCTTTCTCGATTAGCAAAGTCTTTTGCTTGGCACGCGCCCCGTAAATGGCCGCAGCTAACCCGCCCGGCCCGCCGCCCACGATTAAAATGTCCCACATGTCTGTCAATGAAGTCACACCCCTTAACTTAATATGCCTTTTCCTAATGAGTCTAGCGCGCTGTCTAAGAGCGATTTATCGATTAGCTGCAAGTCCGCGCGCACAGCGTCACTGCAGGTTCGATACGGTCGCTCCTGCAGCATGCGGCGCGCGACAGCGATAGCGCCTTCTACCAGTTGTACTGATTGGTAGTCTACGCCTAAGGCGTCTTTGGTAATCACGATGGAGCGGAATGGGTTTTCGTTAGGCTTTAGGCTGCCTGCCAAAGGATGCGTGAGCAAATTGTGACCAAGGTGGATGAGGTCGCGCACTCTCTCAAGCACCGGCAGCACACTCTCCGCGGGCACAAAGCAGTCGTCCGCGCTTAAGGAAACTTTGGGGTTATTACTGACGATCAGTATTTTCTGCATGTCTGGGTGCGCGGCTGACAATAGCTATGGCCTTAGTTAGTTCGAGCATGGTGTCGACAGAAATCTGAGCGTCAAGGGTGCCGGTGCGCGTGATAACTTCTCCGATGTCGGTGACTACATAGCGCGGCGGCAAGTGATTAAGGGCAATCGCGGCCATATCTAGCTGGCAACGCGCGCAGGGGCAAATCTCCGGGTGGCAGCGCAGGATTTCGCCGAGTTTCTCGAACACAATGTCTTGGGTGACGTTTCTAAGTAACACGAGCAGACCGCCTTTCGCACGTGAAATAAAAAATGAACGGCAAAGCCTGCCGCCCATTCTCTGTCCTGACTGACCTGAGAGATTTCGCGGGGTAGAACAGTGCCCGCTTGCTCCTTCGGTGCCACCCATTGGCTTTCCAGAGTGCTGTCCGCTGAGCGGTCCTTTTGCCTGAGAGTTTAGCTGTGCAACTGGCGAGCTGCAAGCGTGCTCCTTCGGCGCCCCGCCGGGGTCTCTTCCGCTAGCTTCATTCAGCAGATATTCGGTTGTTGTGATTAGCATAACATTACAAGAAGCAAGAGGCAAGAGGCAGGAGGCAAGAAGTAGGAAGCAGGAAGTGCGTAGTGCCTAGTAGAATGAGGGGCTGCTGGCTCCTGGCTCCTGGTAGAGGGGGTGCTCAGTGCCCAGTAGAGCGGGGGGCTGCCGGCTGCTGGCTCTTGGAAGAGGGGATCGCACTTAGCACTTTGCACTTTGCACTTTGTAGCCACGTAGGCTGTAGGGACGTGCGTTCGCACGTCCGCGGACGTGCCTGTGGCACGTCCCTACGCTCAAGGGGCGTTCCCCCTTTACAAGAAGCAAGAGGCAAGAGGCAGGAAGCAAGAAGCACTTGGTACCAGAGGGAGTGCCCAGTGCTCAGTGCCCAGTGCCCAGTAGAACGGGGGGCTGCCGGCTGCTGGCTCTTGGAAGAGGGGATCGCACTTAGCACCTTGCACTTTGTAGCCACGCAGGCTGTAGGGACGTGCGTTCGCACGTCCGCGGACGTGCCTGTGGCACGTCCCTACGCTCAAGGGGCGTTCCCCCTTGACCTTTCCACCTTTCCACCTTTCCGCCCGTTCTGCTCAACGCTCACAGCTCACAGCTCAAAGCTGGCGGCTGGCGGCTGGCGGCTGGCGGCTGGCGGCTGGCGGCTGGCGGCTGGCGGCTGGCGGCTGGCGGCTGGTAGCCCTCTCTCCTCTCACCTCTCTCAGCCAGCGGCAGGTGGTGCCGAGCGGGTTCTCGAACCTTGTCGTGGCTTTGGCTCTGGGGTCTCCTTTAGGAAATGGTAAATCAACAGCGTACTGAGTACAGTGACTACCCCGATAACTGCGTAGTCAGAGCGCGCAAAAGGCAGTGCATAGGCCCTCGCTAGTTCTCTGTGCGCCAAGTCGCCAACTGTCAAGGCGCCTAAAGTCGTGGCAGCTAACACGGTAGCCTTCGTACAGGGGCTAACCATTCGCACTAGGAGTAGCATTTTAGGATCGTATGTACTGGCCAACTGCCGCTCGCATGCCTGCAGAACCTGATCCACATTGAGGCGCGGAGCTAACTTAATCGTCTCCCCGTCGGCAGTGGCACGCTGATACTTGTCATTAAGGGAGGCAAGGCCAGCGCGTTGTTCTGTCAAATGGTGCTTTAAGCGCTCCGCCCGAGCGGCGCACGCACTAAGGCCGTTAAGGCAGGCAGCTTGGACTAATGAAGACGCTGCGCCAAGCGCTAAGGTGAAACGTAAGAGGTAGAGCACGCCGTGTACAAGGAGCACGGCTAGCCGCGTAGGCTGACGCGGGCCAGCCCATTCTACGCGCGCCCCGGGGATTGCCTCAACAAGGTTAAGCGGCACCATGGTTTTACCCTCGACTACCTGCGCCGGAATATCGAGCACAACCCATTCATCGTTTATACGGGCACGCTGTGAATTGTTGGTGACCTCTATTAACACGCCTTGAGCTTGACCCGTCACAGTGCCAGTGCTGTCGTCCCACCTTACAGTTGCCCGCAGGGCATCCAAAACACCTCTGATAGAAACAACCGCCCTATTACCGATGACACCTGTGCGTTCCTCAAGCGGAACACTTCTGTTATTGATGGTTACAGCCTCGAGCGGAGCGTCAGCTGTTAGCAGAGGCGGCAGCACAGCGTTTATCCGGTCTAGGATTAACGAGTTATACGTAAAGGTGGCACCTAGTAGCGCGACAAAGAACAACAACGCAAGAACCTGCCGCATTACCGTCAGCTGCGCTTGCAGCTGTCTGCAACGCACCTGCACATCCTCTGCTTGCACGAGTCTGCGATCCACCGCGGCGTATGTCTCAGACAAGAGATCCCTTGGCATGCCCTATTCCACTCTCCCGCTTCCGCTTAGGCCTATGCTGCGGGCATATCCTAGAGGTGACTCGATACCATAAAAATCATACAAGAAGTAAGCATCGGAGCTTACTGCAGTGATACCGGCACGGTCTCTGCCGTCGTAGATGCCTATTGATGCCATGAGGATGTTGTTCTGCAATAAACGCAAGAATTCGTTCTTCATGTCTTCTAACTGCAGCAGGGCCTTGTCAAGCTGCAAGATGCTAGCTGCACCGTCGACCTTTACACTGGAAATATCTCTGCGAACCCTCACGGCCTCGTACCCGCTAAAAACATAGAGATGAAGGTTCTGCTGCAACCAGTACGCAGGTGCACCCCTGCAATACTTAAGGTAGGCCAAATGCACAGCAGCGGTATCCCTGACTGCTTCCTCAAAGAAAATAAATAGGCTTCTGATGCGCCCATGCATTGACGCGTCCTGGTCACTTCTTAGTCGTGTGGCAGTTCCCTCAAAACCTAGAGCGCAGGCAAAAGCAATAAATCGGTCGTCTCGCCACAGGTTGTCGGCAGCGCTGTGCAGTAGCTTGGCGTCGCTCGTCACGTGCGCAAAGACTGAGTCTATGGACGTATGGGCACTTCCCTCTAGTTCATAGACACGGGTTGCGCCCGCGGGCAAGAACATATACATGAACAAGTAGTAGGCAAGGCCCACTGCCTCGGCATCAATCCAGGCTTCTACCTTACGCACTGCGTTAAGCAGTTGTTGTTCTTCTGGTGACCTTTGTTTAGGCTGTTCAAACCTCCAAGAAACTGCCTTGCTCTTAAGCATCGCCATGATTTCGGGCAAGGGGTTTGGCAGTGCCTGCTGCATGCACAAGGCTATACTCGTGAGGCTGTCGTAGTGTATCCCTTGCCAGCACAGAAACAACTTGTTGTTAAGGAAGTAAAGAAAGCGGAACAAGCCAAGATCCTTGTTGTTCGTGCAATCCTTCGTGACGATATCGCTGATGCAGAGGGCTAATTCTTGGTTAATGGGTTGGAAATAGCTCTGTAGCGGGGCGCTTTCATGGTATAAGTGCTTGACACCTTTCTCCCACTGCTGCAAAAAGCGCTCGGCTAATACCTCTGCATCTTCGATTGGGTCGTTTTCGTCGAAGATGTACCCTGTATCGCGTACTGCGACAGGCTCACCGCGGCACCATTTGCCGACTTCTTCCGATCCGAATCTGCGCTCAACGTCCATGGTGGTTAGTCCGCGGATAAGATCTCTCAGGCGTTTGTCTTTCTCAGGAATGTCGAAAGGCAGTTCCTTCTTTACTAGACAGCGATAAATGACTTGCTCGCTTAAGCCTTGCCATATGTCACTACCCTTGTACAAGCTGGCCAGCGTCATGCCTAGCGCAAAGTAGTCGGATTTGGGGTGGGCAATGCCCTGCCCTACTTCGGGCGCAACATAGCCAAGGGTACCACTGATGTTACGGGTATAAGCTACATCTGTTTCGGGGTCGATCATGCTCGAAATACCAAAATCCCCGAGTATTACACGACCGTGATGAAGATAGAGGTTGCCAGGCTTAATATCTCGATGAATAAAGCCACTTACATGGATTTCTCTTAGCGCGGCATTGGCTGCCGGAACAATAATGTTTTTTAGCTGGTCGAAGGTGAAACCACCCTTGGTACTGAGGTCGCCTTCCGGATAGTAAGGTAGGATGTCAAAAAAGACGTCCTCAATCAGGCCGTGGTCAACGAGGGGCATAACGAAGCTGCTGTCCGGGTTCACCCGGGACAGGAATTCCACCAGTCTCTGCCGCCGCTTTTGGTTAACGGAACGGGCTTGTACCATGTATATCTTGGCCACGTACCGCGTTGACGGATTGTCGGCCACATGGCAGAGATAGAGCATGGCCTCGCCACCGTGACTCGCCAACTCATCAACAATGACAAAGTCAGCTTTGTCTCCTTGTAGTACGCTACCTACACGCGATATCCGTGGAGTGTAGGGCCCTTGCGTGGGGTCGTTATGTAACAACCGGGTAGCCCGTGCCAGTGGCTTTGTCTGCGGCGATAAAAGCAACTCAGTTTCTCTTTGGCTAACCATTCTACTCCCCCCTTCATGCACTTTAACGGGGACGGCCGTCTACATGGGTGATAGACAGCTCGTGAAGCTTAGGGCACCAGCATAGCCTTACAGTTGACCCAGGGCTAAGTGAGTTATCACAAATGTATGCGGCCACTGGGTTAATAAAGAGATTCTCGATCATGTTGCCAATTCCTCTGCCGCCTTTATCTCTCTCCTGCTTGGCCTGCTCGAGAAAGTATTCCTTTGCTTCCAGCACGCAGACGTCAATTCTGCGACTTTCCTTAATGGACTCTACGACTTTTTTCATTTTCATCTCTGCTATGTCCATTGCCGCTTGTTCTTGGATGTGGTCAAAGACGACAATATTGTAGTCCCCTATGCGATTCAAAAGCTCTGGGCGCCCGAGCTCAACCGTAAAGTAATCCTTTACCCCCGCAGAAACGACGCGTTCGACAGTTTCGTAGTTGTCGTCAACAGATATGGTGGGTACCTTGCTGACATTGCCGTATTTGTCACGTACCGAGCGGAAGGTTCCTAGGTTGCTGGTAAAGATGATAACGCACTCCGAGAAGTAGACTGTGTTCCCCTGCCCGTCGGTCATCCTGCCGTCCTCAAGTATTTGCAGAAACTTATCCAATATAGACGGATGCGCTTTTTCTATTTCGTCAAACAAGAGGATAGAAAACGGCCGCTCCTTAATGGCATTGGTTAACTGCCCACCGCTCTCATAGCCTATGTACCCGGGCGGGGCTCCCAATAGCTTTTGATCGGAATGCGGCTGCTGATACTCGCTCATATCAAAGCGGATGCAACTTCTTTCATCTCCGAAAAGCCTTTCCGCTAGGGCCTTAGTCAGCTCGGTCTTTCCCGTACCGGTCGGCCCCGCCAAGAACAATACGCCTTTAGGTTTGCTGGAGCTAGAAGAGTGCTGCAAGCCAGACATGCCGCTGACAGCCCGCTTGAGTACATCTACAGCCTTCTTGACTGCGCGGTCTTGGCCAATCACGCGTCCTTTGATGATGGCCTCGCTCGCTCGTATGCGCTCGGTTAAATCTGCGCTCTCCCAAGGGCTTTCCTTGACGCCATACTTGTAGAGCGCAACCGCGTTCTCAATAGAGCCGGGCCCTGTAGCGTTTTCCCCCGCCAGCGAGTGTAACTGCCGCAGCTCTAATGTGCGCAGCCCTTCCGTGATATCCGCCAGACGACCGCTCCTGTATTCGTGCGGGGGTAAGCCGAAATTGCGCTCGATAAACACGCCTCTGGCTTTGCGGTCGGGTACGGGGATAGTGATAATCTTGGCCTGAGGGTTGTTCAAGTAGAACCAAGCGGGCAAGTCATTAACCTTGTCGACAAGCAGGAATAAGGCGCTGCGCAAGCTATTGATTCGTCTTGCCTCAAGACAGGCTACCTGCAGGTTCATAAAGAACTGCGTTTCACGCTCCGACAGATGTGAAGGCGACTGCAGATAGCGCGAAGCGAAGCTCAACACCACCGCGACAGGTCGCCGTTCGGATTCCTTGAGAGCCCGCCGATTACTGGTAAGGGCGGTCTTAACAAACGCGCTTACAGCCAGCGGGTCGTCCACTACATACTGGTAGCTAATTCCCTCGTTATCGCGGCGAGCATAACGCGTACTTTGTCCGGCAAACTCTTTAAGCAGGGGTTCAATGTCTACTTCCAACACTGGGTTGTAGAGACCACTCACGGGGTTGCAGTAGAGAAAATCGTAGCTTGGGTTCAACTCAGACTCATTCAGGGTATCGTAGATGATATGGCTAAGGGGTGAGAAGCCGCTTACGGCATAACCGTGTTCGGTTCGCGTAAAGCGAGGATAGATATCGTGCACGTTACCCTCGATTAGGAAAAGGCTCTTGATGCCGCGATAGATTCGCAGGTCTTTTTGCCATTTGGCAATGCTATCCTCGGTGTACATCATCACATCACTCGCTTCTATTGTGAATGCCGACAGATATAAGGCGATTATTGTAGTATACGTTTTGCACCAGCCTGCCGCCGGCTTCGTAAGTTGCGTACAAATCCCTTAACCTTGCGTCCGTAATCCATATGCGCTGATTGCCGGAACCGCGAAGTACACACTTGTTGTCGTTCAGTTCTTCAACGTAGGGGCCATCGATGAGTACATCGACATAGCCCAGAATTCTTTGGCGCAGGTCGTCGTTCTTAATCTCTTCTCTGTAGAAACCAGTGTATAAGAGAATGTCGTCAAAAATGGGGCGGCAAAGCTTAAGGAACGCGAGCAAATCCTTGGGTTGCTCCAGGGGGTCGCCACCGGTGATCGTAAGGCCGTCTACGGGATGATGACGCACTAGTTCACGCACCATACCGTATAGCACGTTCACATCTATGTCCTTGCTCGGGTCGTGTGGCCAAAGCTCTGGGTTGGCGCAGCCGGGACAGCGCTTGCTGCAGCCCATAGTCCATATAACCAGACGCCTGCCTGGTCCCAAACTGGAAATGGGATATATAAGTCTATCTATTAGCATTTAGATGATTTCTATGTCAAACTTAACATCAGCTATTTGCAGGATGGATTTTGCCGTCAGTTTGGTTGCCTCAGTGCCGAGCCTATTGCCGTTTATATAAGTGTGGTTCATGCTGCCTAAGTCCCGCACATACCAGTCTCCCTGGGTTATGTACAGCCGACAGTGTGTACCGGAAACGTGCGGGCATCTAGCAAAAAACTGCGGGTCTAAATCACCATGGCGACCGATTATTCCGCCGGACGGAGGCACCATAATTCTGTGTTTTTGGTGGAGCTCCACTAATGTAAGGGTCTTATTTTCCGGGGGAGCGCTTTCAGCTGGGACGGACTGAGCCGGTGGGGCCTTTGGCACGAACCGCCCGCTCATAATTTCTGTATTGCCGCAGTACACGCACCTATTCAGGGCGTGAACGCGGCTTTCCACCGGGTTACGCCCATCGCACTCCCCGCAGATGCGGTAGGCAGACGTCTCCTGGTCACTCAATGTACATCGCTCGCTTTCTGTCGTAGGCTTTCAGCGGTGCTCTCGACTGACTTGAATCAGTGTGTGTTCTAAGTTTTATCTTGCGCGAAAAGCTAATATCTGGCGCTTTATGATCTAGAGCCGAGAGCACAACGCCCCGCCTACACAGGGCCGACCGTATCGTCGCATACACACTGCAGAACTGGCGCTGTTTTTCTACCATGACTAGTCTTTCATTATGTGTCATATCGGTCGTCTGCCCGGTAGCCACTACCTCTAGCATGACGGTTCCTTGCTGTGACTGGTAGACGCTAATGGCACTGCCCGCATCAAACTCGTATAACTGCCGCATGCCTTCAGGAAGCGCCGTAAGTACTTCGCTGAGAATGACGTTGTAGCCATGCTCCTGCATTACCTCATCGACCTGTTGCCTAACGTAGTCCTGCGTCATCTTGTGCATGGCCTTTGCTCTAAGCCCTTCTACTTCCAATGTGAGTTCGTCCAAAGAGGCAAACCCACTTGCCTGCTTGCCGTTAATGCCAGCCGCCGAACACTCTACCAAGTACTCCGTATACTTCTCAGCGAAGGCCTCTTTTCTGCTTTCTATGCGCTGGCGGAGGAAGGCAAACATTCCCTTGACCCTGTTTAGAGCGCGGCGTTGTTCATCCGACGTCCTAGTTTCGTCCCTAAGAATGAAATCCTTTTCGCGCATGATGGCCTGCAGTTCCGACTTATCCTCAGTGCTAACTATGGTGTCAGTCAAGTATTGGTCGAGCTTATCCTGCAGCAGGCGCATCTCTTCACTCAAGGGCTGCGAGTCGCCGCTCATACCACCGCCAAAGACAAGCTCAGCTAATGGTTCGCACCTTTGGGGACTTACAGCAATGCGCTGTATATGCTGCTCGTGCCGCTCCAAGACTTCAGCTGAAGCAGAGAAATTCTTTAGTCTCTCAGTTGCAGCAAGAACTTCTCTGCGGGCATTCTCCCTAACCTGTGCCATCTCATGCATAAGCCGACCTGCTTGCGCCAACATCGCGGCGGGCTCAAGCGGTAAGGATTGGGCACACATTTCGTCTAGGTATGCCCGCCATTTCTCCTTGGTGGCAACCAAGGCTACGTGTGAGCGCGAACAGCCGACTATAGTGATAGCCTGCTCTCCGCCCGCGGCATGGGCCTTAAGCTCGTTAGATAAAGTAAGGGTCTCGCCTCTTACGGAGTCCATTTTCTGTAATAGATCCTCACTGTCATTTGGCAGAGGCCACGCGAGAATGCGGGCGAGCTGCTCTATGCGGTCTGCCGCAGGGGGCAAATCCATGTAGTCACCGGCAATCTCAAGCTTATAAAAGGTTGAAACGGTTTTTAGGGTGTCTACTAGAGCGTCGTTTAACATTTTCGCTGCAAGCGTTAACCTGTGGACATCGATTCCCCTTCTAGCCTCGTCAAACGATGTCCGTATGCTATGCAAACATGACTTTAGCTGCCGCGAAAACCCCACCAAAGCCTGATAAACCGTCGGCATGGGAATGTCTGCCAACCGGTCAATCTCCGCTATCCAGTCTGGCCTTTGGTCTGCTATATCAAGCAGGGCTTTCTGCAGTGTAGGGTCATTCAAGGTGGCTTTGATGCTTTCGACGGGATAATTGGCCATAGCCTGCCGCAATGATAAGACGTCTCTTAGATTTTGATTAACGACATCTTGCTCCAGCACTCTGAGCAATTCGTGCCTGTGTACTTGCAGTTGCTGCTGGCGTTGCTGTCGAATCCACTCCATGGCGGCCGGAGACAGCGTAATGCCGTCGCACTTAGGACCACTCATTGATACTACCACCCCCATTTTGCTAGTGCTCAGTGCCCAGTGTCCTCTCACCTCTCACCTCTCACCTCTCACCTCTCGCCTCTCGCCTCTCACCCTTCCCGCTGCGCCGGCTTCGCAGCGGCCGACAATTGCCGCAGGAACGCCGGCTTGCCGGAGGGCGGCTAGGGCACGCGCGGCCTCGGCGGGCGGCAGCGTAAAGAACAGCCCGCCGCTCGTTTGCGGGTCGTAGAGGGCGTCGACTAGAGCTTCGGGGATGGCCGGGTCGATGGATACGGAGCTGCCGAAGTACTCGGCGTTACGGTAAGCCCCGGCCGGGATTAGGCCCATGGCGGCGTAGTCAAGCGTGCCGGGGAGGAGTGGGATGGCGTCGGCGGTGAGCACAAGTTCTACTTTGCTGGCGCGCGCGACTTCAACGGCGTGTCCGAGCAGCCCAAACCCGGTAACATCTGTGCCGCCGTGCACGGTGTAGGCAGAGAAAACCTCCGCGGCAGTCTTGTTAAGCTCGGCCATGCTGTTAAGTGCGGCCTGCAGGTGCGTATCATCAGCCAGCTCGGCCTTGTAGGCTGTCGTAATAATGCCGGTCCCGAGGGGCTTCGTGAGGATAATGCTGTCGCCAGCCCTGGCCCCGCTGTTTTTTACTATCTTCTTTGGATTAACGGTGCCGGTGACGGCTAATCCGTATTTCATATCGGCATTCTCTACCGTGTGGCCGCCTAGGATGACGACACCAGCTTCCGCCGCCTTATCCGCACCGCCACGCAGCACCTCGCCCATCAAGGGTAGCGGCACGCACGGCGCGTAACACGCGATATTTAGAGCGGTAAGGGGCTTTCCTCCCATGGCGTAGACGTCGCTTAAGGAGTTAGCTGCGGCAATTTGGCCAAACAGATAGGGGTCGTCCGTCAGCGGAGAGAAGAAATCTAGCGTTTGGACTAAGGCGCAGTCGTCGCCGAGCAGATAGACGCCAGCGTCGTCACTGGTCTCAAGCCCGACGAGAATGCGTGGGTCTTGTGGCTCAGGCAAGTTGGCCAAGAGGCTACTTAGGGCACCCGGCCCTAGCTTGCTGGCTCAGCCGCCGCCCGACGACAACGCAGTTATTCTAAAGGCCACAGCCCTCTCCTCCCTTCTATGGCTTGCCGCGCTTCCGCCGAACGCAACACGGCGGCGGTTTCTGCCACGGCGCGGCTTAAATAGCGATTGTTGGTTACTAGATAGATAGGGCGCAACATTGTCAACCCAGCGAGGCGTCGCGCAACAACTGTGTTCTGCCGCAGGGCGCCTTCCGCGGCAAAGACAGAGACAAGCGCAACCCCAATCCCCGCCTCGACGGCGTTTACCGCCGCTACGGCCGAGCCTACCTCCACCACAGCATGCAGGCGGCCGGGGATTATGCCTGCGGCGGCTAACTCGCGCTCGTAAACAATGCGACTGCCGGAACCGGCTACCCGGCCGACAAACGGCTCGCGGTAGAGCGCCTCGCCGCGCACTGTCTTTTGCAGGGCGAGTGGATTGGTGGGATGCAGGAGCAAGACAATTTCATCGGTGTAAACCGGTTCGGCGCGAAGGCTCGCACTTTTTGGCTGGGCGCCCACCAAGGCCAGGTCGAGCTCGCGCCGCTCGAGCTTTTCGAGAATGCTGGTGGTGCTGTCCACTATCAGGCGCGGGCGCACGCGCGGAAACCGCTTGATAAGCATGCTAAACAAGAGCGGACAGAGCTGCTCGCCCGGCACGGTACTCGCACCGAGCAGTACGGGACCGGCAATTTCTGTAGACATCTCGTCTATCTGCTTGCGCGTCGCGTCGAGCGACTCGACAAACAGGCCGATATTCACCGCAGCCTCTTCCCCGGCCCGCGTCAGTTCGAGGGTACGCCCCTGTCGCTCAATTAGTTTAGTGCCGAAGTAGTCTTCGAGGGCCTGTATCTGCATACTTACAGCCGGTTGCGTCAGGCCTAGCTGCCTGGCGGCGGCCGAAAAGGACCCAGCCTCAATCACGCAGAGAAACGTGCGAAAGTAGTTGACGTTCACGCGTACCCCTCCCTTGCACTTTAAGTTTCTCCACAGACAGGCCCTTTCCTGCCGTGCAAAAAAGAACAAAAAGCCCCGAGCCGCAAGGCCCGGGGTAGAGCAGGGGGATGACAGGATGCTCAATTGGCGGGAGTATGTGGGAATCGAACCCACCGCGGCCTGTTCTAGAGACCGCTGACGGATTTGAAGTCCGGAAGGCACACCAGAACCTATCTACTCCCGCTACAAGTCTACCACGCTTGGGTTGCGGCTGTCAAAAGCGGCGGGGGCAGTTTCCTGCGGCAGTAACACGCGGTCCTGCCCTATAGCCTCTCGAAAACTCGCGGAAACAGCACGCCAATCGACGACATCTACCGTGTAGGGAAGGCTTGACTCCTCGAACTGAATGCTTAGCTGTGTCGTTTCGCCATGGGTTAAGGGGCGTCCGGCATCAACGACCAAGTCCAAGTCCGAGAATGCGCGAGCCGTCCGCTTAGCACGTGAGCCAAACACCCAGACAACTGCTTTGGGGGGCAGGACGGCTCTGAGTATTTGCCAGATAATAGCCAGATCAATCGGCCGAACATCAACAGACTCTGCATTCATGCTTGGCCCTCCTGCCTTTTCGCGATTTGCGCCGCCAAATACCTCGCTTCGGTAAGGAACTTGGGGATGGACTTATATACCTCTTGTGCTTTTGCTTCGTCATACGTATGACTAGTGGTCCCCCGGTCCTTGCGAAACTGCTGCCAGTCCGCTAGCTCTCTGCTTACGAGTCCACGCTGGGCACCTAGGCGTATGAGGTCATTGAAGCTCATTTCACTGACTGCTGAAGGGTTGCTTTCTGTCATCTCCAGAAATCGGCGCAGCATTTTGACCGCAAGCTCGTAAGTAAACTCAAACGCCTGAATGGCACCAGCTCGCAAATGAAAGGCAAGGCGTTGGTCTCGGCGTGCTAGCTCAGAATCGCAGTAAGCTAGGGCTTCCACTAATTGGGCTATAGCCTTATGCAGCGAAGATAGGTCTAGTTTCATCTCATATCCTCCCTAATGCAGCCTGCGTGTTTCCCCGACACGGTAGGTGACGCGCTGTTGGTCGAAGTACTCAAGCAGCGGTAGAGCGTATTTGCGGCTGCTGTCGATGTAGGTTCGAAATGCGGCAAGGGAGAGTTCCCCCTCAGTGCCAAAATGCGCGATTAGGAGCTCGCGCGCGCGGCTCACGGCCGAGGCGTGAAAGTACATGCCTTCCGCCACCTTAACTATTTCCTGTGTATCTGCCAGGGCGTCTAGGAGCTCCTTCATGTCTTCCGGAGACAGACGCAGTTCGGGTCTTAGCTCCTCAGGCGAAGGTGGGGAGAACGGCTGCGCTAAGAGCGCGGCGATAACTGCCTCGCGGGCGCGACTCCACTTGCCCGTAAACTCCACGCGAAAGTCAGGCAGGGCCACAGATTTTGTCGTCAGGTTTAGGGGTGACTCCGCTTGTAGCTCTAGGAGTACAGCAGCAAAGACTCGACTACTAGCACCGCTTAACACCCTATGCCTGAGCTCCTCGCGCGGTATGCCCGCGCGGAGTGGGAAGCGGCGGTGGTATTCGCCGACTGCGGTTGCTACTTGGTCGGTTAAGGACTTGAGGCGAGCGCGATGAAACAGGTATTCGGCATCGTCAGCGTGTACGCTGACTACGTAGTCGTCGGTTAAGAGCTTTTCTAGCGCTTCCTCGCAGTCCGCCCGCGTAATTACGCGCAGTAACGTCTCGCGCGTGTAGAGCTTGTCGCTGTGCTCAAGCAGATACTGACTTACAATCTCCTCCGTACTGCCGCTTTCTAGTACGGCTAGCTCGGCTAGGCCACGCTCGCGAAACCGCTTGCGCTTTTTTGGGTTCGGGTCGAGAATAGTGCCGCCGCCTAAAGTGACCAGAGGTGAATACGAGCGCAAAACAAACCTGTCGCCCGCCAAAACAGCCGTCGGCGCCTCCAGGCGCAGCTGCGCGTAAGCGCTTTCGCCCGGGAGAAGCTCATCGCGGTCAAGCAACACGGCGCGGCAGAGGATTTCTGCCGTGCCGACATAGAGGCGCAAACGCGCGCGATTAGCCAGCAGCTTGTCGACATCAGGCAGGAGAGAGAGGCGGACATCGAGCATCATGCTTGGCGAAAGATACCCCTTGGCCGCTAATACGTCGCCGCGCGAAATGGCGTCGACAGTAACGGACGCGAGGTTTAGCGCCACGCGCTGTCCGGCCTGCGCTGACTCAACTTGCACTCCATGCACGCCCACACCGCGCACGCGCAGCGGCAATTCGGCCGGATAGAGCAGAACCTGGTCGCCTACCCGGGCAGTGCCGGAAAGCAAGGTGCCGGTTACTACCGTGCCAAAGCCCTGCAGTGTAAAAACGCGGTCTACGGGCAGCCGAAACGGCAGGTGGGCGTCGCGCTCGGCCAAATCCTCACCTAGGCGGTCGATGGCCGCGGTTAGTTCCGCCAGACCCTCGCCTGTATGGGCCGAAACCGCAATCACCGGTGCATCGGCCATGACCGTGCCGCGCACCTTCTCTTCGATGTCGAGCATCACTAGATCGAGCCAGTCGGGTTCTACTAAGTCGGCTTTGGTAATTACGACAATACCGCGCTTTACCTGCAAGAGCGACAAAATGTGCAGGTGTTCGGTGGTTTGCGGCATTACTCCCTCGTCGGCGGCCACGACCAAGAGCACCAAATCCATGCCCCCAACGCCGGCTAGCATGTTCTTGATGAAGCGCTCATGCCCGGGGACATCGACAATGCCCGCCCGCCTGCCACTGGGCAAATCAAAGTAGGCGAAGCCGAGGTCAATGGTGATGCCGCGCTCCTTCTCTTCCTTGAGGCGGTCGCAGTCGATGCCGGTTAGGGCCTTAATTAACGTTGTCTTGCCGTGGTCAATGTGGCCGGCGGTGCCTACAATAAGATGCTTCATGCCTGCCGGTCCCTGCAAGCGCTGTGTGCTGCGGCTAAAGCGGACAATATGTCGTCCGCCTCGCCGGCTAGAATTGTGCGCATGTCCAGCCATACTTCATCCTGCACCAAGCGCGCGATGACCGGGACGGCGGCGTTGCGCAAACTCTCTTCGAGCTGTGTGGCGCTCAGTTTGTCCGAGGTGATAGCCACCGCCACGCTTGGTATCTCCTGTGTGGGCATGGCGCCTCCGCCCATCTGCCCGACTGAGGCTACAGCTTTCGCGCGCAGGCAATCCATGCCGTTGATGGCCGCCACGAGGGATTCTGCCGCAGTTTGCAGCTCTGCTGTGCTGCGTCTGTACATGCCGAGGAGCGGCACTTGGTCTTCTGTTTCGCTGTAGCGGTAGAGGCGCAACGTCGCCTCCAAGGCCGCTAGCGTGAGCTTATCTATGCGCAGCGCACGCGCGAGCGGATGCCGCTTGATAACTTCGATATGCGCGCGCCGGCCTACAATAACCCCCGCCTGCGGTCCACCCATCAGCTTGTCGCCGCTAAAGGTGACGAGGTCTAGCCCTTGCGCCACCGCGTCTTTGACTGTCGGCTCGGCAAAGTCGGGCACCAGAACCCCGCTGCCAAGGTCCCAGATAGCGAGGAGTCCGTGCGCGCGCGCTAAGGCCACTAGGTCCGACGCCTCTACTGCCGCAGTAAACCCGACGATGCGGTAGTTGCTGGTATGTACCTTAAGCAGTGCCGCAGTCTCGGACGAAATTGCCCGCTCGTAGTCGCAGAGATGCGTTTTGTTAGTAGAGCCCACTTCTTTAAGCCGGGCGCCGCCCTGCTCGATAATTTCCGGAATCCGAAAGGAGCCGCCTACCTCTACAAGTTCGCCCCGCGACACTACGACTTCGCGCTTAGCGGTTAATGCCGACAACACTAGGAGCACGGCGGCGGCGTTATTGTTGACGACGTAGGCGTCTTCGGCGCCGGTCAGTTCCGTAAGGAGATCGCGCACGTGGTCTTGGCGCGAGCCGCGCTCCTTTTGTTCTAGGTTGTACTCAAGTGTCGAATACCCGCGCGCGGCCTCAACAATTGCCTGGATAGCGCTAGGGGCTAAGGGAGCGCGTCCAAGGTTAGTGTGAAGCAGGACGCCTGTGCCGTTAACTACCCGCCGCAGGCTTTGGCGCGCGTGCTTAAGAATCCGCTTTGGCAACGCGTCTTTGAGATTATCTATAGCGAGCGCAATGTCGCTAGCCTTAGTCTTACCTGCGGCAATAGTTTGGCGCAAATGCTGCAGCTCCTCCCGCAGTGCCTGTTGCACAGCCGAACGGCCAAACTGCGCGCTGAGCGCGGCAAAGGTCGGCGTGCGCAGCACTTCGTCAACCTGCGGCAGCAGACGATACAGCTCGTCACCCATGGTTAGGTACTCCGCTCAGGTACTTTTCCACGCTATTAGCGGCTAAGGCCCCGTCCCCTACTGCTGTCGCTACCTGACGCAGGCCTTTGGGGCGCACGTCGCCGGCCACAAATACGCCCGGAACCGCAGTCGAAAGGTCGTGTTCGTTAGCCAGCAAATACCCGCTTTGGTCTTTAGGCAGGCTATCGCGCACGAACTCGGCGTTTGGCACTAGCCCGATGTAGACAAACACCCCGTCGGCAGCGATTGTCTCTGTGGCGTTCGACTTGACGTTGCGCACCATAACACTCGTCACCGCTCGCTCGCCGTAGATGGCTTCGACCACGGTATCGTACATTACTTGGATTTTGGGGTTACCTAGCGCACGCTCGACAATAATCGGGGTAGCGCGCAAGCGGTCGCGGCGGTGGACAATCGTCACCTGCGCGGCGAAACGCGTTAGGAACGATGCTTCCTCCACGGCTGAATCCGCGCCGCCTACCACCACCACGCGCTTGCCGGTGTACAGCGCGCCGTCACAGGTCGCGCAATAAGAGACACCCGCGCCGATAAATTTCTCTTCCCCCGGTACACCGAGGCGGCGCGGAGATGCGCCTGCGGCTACGATAACCGCTCGCGCTTCATATGTCCCTCCGAGGCCGCGCACAACTTTGACGGGCCCGCTAAGCTCTAGGCTTTGCGCTTCGTCATAGACAATCTCGGCATTAAAGCGCTCGGCTTGCTCTAGCATGCGTAGCGAAAGGTCTACCCCGTTCAGGCCTTCTGGAAAGCCGGGGTAGTTTTCTACGTGCGCGGTAGTCGCCATTTGGCCGCCCGGGGCTAAGCGTTCGAGCAAAAGCGTACGCAGCCTAGCGCGCGCCGTGTAGAGTGCGGCGGTGAGGCCGGCCGGTCCGCCGCCGATAACAAGCACATCATATACCTCAGGCAGAATAATTCCCCCTACTCATTTAGTAGTCTGAAACAAAAAGAACCGTCCCTTTTGTTCTGGTTTCTGTTTCTAGAACAAAAAGAACCGTCCCTTTTGTTTTGACGTCCCCTTTTGTTTCTTTCCTAGGCCTCGGCTTCGTAGCCTGCGGACGAAATAGCGCCGCGCATGGCCGCTAAAGACACGAGCCCCGGGTCGTAAGAGACGGTCACTTTGCGGTTAGCTAAATCTACCGCGACGGTTCGTACACCAGGTAACGCCGATAACGCTCGACTCACGGCCGCTTTGCAGTGGCCTCACGTCATCCCGGTTACGGTAAAGATTACTTCCTGCATGCTAAGACCTCCCTATTTCATGAATCTTTCCAGCGCGTCTAAAAACTCGTCAATGGCTGCGTCAGACTGACCGGACTGCACGGCGGCGGTGAGACAACCGCGTGCGTGTGCGTCTAGCACCTCGACGCCTACCTGTGCTAGGGCCGCGCGAATGGCGGCTAACTGCGTCAAAACATCGATGCAATAGCGGTCTTCCTCCACCATGCGCGCTAGGCCCCGCACCTGACCTTCGATGCGGCGCAAACGGCGCAGAACCGCGTCGCGATTAGCTTTCATGCTTGTCCCGGCAAGCGTGGCAGAAGCCAAAGAAGCGCAAGCTGTGGTCAACTATTTTGAAGTTCTTACTGGCTGAAATGCGCTCCTCTAGTTCTTCCAGCAAGTCTTCGTTAAACTCAATTATGTCGCCGCAGCCTAGGCAAAGCAGGTGGTGGTGGTAATGCTTTTCGCGCTCCCCGGCGAGCTCGTACTTTCTGCCGCCCTCGCCAAAGTCTAAACGCGAGAGGATGCCTAGCCCCGCAAATAGGTCTAAGGTGCGGTATACGGTGGCCAGCCCAATTTCGGGGTTCTTGTCGCGCGTCATCTGGTATATGTCTTCCGCGGTCAAATGTGTATCTTTATGGTCAAGCAAAATCTTAAGAATCGCTTCGCGCTGCGGAGTCAGCCTAAACTCGCGTTCCTTTAGGATGTCGCGGACTTCCTCCACCACAGAGTGTTCGAGCAATACGGCACACCTCAACTTTTGTTTGATGTACTTAGAATGACACTCTCGTTTAGCGCTGTCAAGTCGCGCGTCACTCTTCGCCGCTGACGGCCGCGGCATGGAACTTGCTCGCCTTAGCGCGCGACAGCAGCTGCCTATACAGGTAACCGAGGTGTTCCGCACATGTCGAAAGGTCGACCGGTTTCTCTAGTTTGGCTACCGCCCCGGAAGCTACGCCGCGCAAAGAGTCGTCAAGCAGGAAGCCTAGCAGAATAACCGGCCTACCCGTCCTTGCCCAAGCCAAAACGGCTTCGCTGTCGACGGCGCGCGTCTCTGTGTCTATAATCAGCACAGCCGGGCAGAGACTCGTCGCCTCAGCTAAGGTGTCGCAAATGCGCACCGTAAAGCCATGGCGCCTAAAGATAGTGGGACTGACCACCCTAAGCACCGGGTCGTCCGTAACGAGTGCCGTCGGCGGTAAGGACGAGAAATCCGGACGCTCAGCCGGGGGCGCCTCCTGCCCCTCTCCCGTGCCGCGCAGGTCCTTAATATAGATGCTGTGCGGAATCTGCTTGCCGGCGCGCTTAAGCTCTGCGGCAATCTCGCCAATCTCCCAGTGCGACTCAATCGCCCGACGCTCGTTCGTAACTACGGCCAGGCTGATGGTGGCGACGGTGTGGCGGACTGCCTGCCCTTGTCGATTGACGCCGGCAATATAGCCGCGCGCGCGGTCGAGGGGATGATAGAGAAAAGGCACTTGGGCCGTAAACAAACGAATAATGTGTTGGCAGACCGCATCTGCTTTGTCGGGCGTGGTACAGACGACAAAGTCGTCTCCGCCTACGTGCCCCACAAAATCGTAGGGGTGGCCAAACCTACGCACGGCGTCAAGGAGAATCGCCGCCAGCAGTTTTATCCCTTCATCGCCCTGCAGAAATCCGTAGGCGTCATTGACGGATTTAAAGTTGTCGATGTCGGCGTAGATTACCGCGAAAGGCTTCTTGGCTGCCACGAGTCGCTTAAACTCGGCTTCAATAGTGACATTGCCGGGAAGCCCGGTCAAGGGGTTAAGGGAGCGCTCCTGACAGGACCGCCTAAGCTGCGACTTTATCCTGGCCATTAACTCACACAAGTCGAAGGGTTTATGTAAGAAATCGTCGGCGCCGGCGTCGAGTGCTGCCACGACGTCTTCCGTCGTGCTGCCGGAGGCGAGAATCATAATCGGCACATGGGAAACAAGCGTGTTGCGTCGCACCTCGCGCACAACCTCTAAGCGCGAGGTTGCCGGCAGCAACCCGTTAAGGATAATGAGGTCGGGGCGCTCGCGCATGGCGAGGCGGAGCGCACTTGGTCCATCCTGGGCGTTAATTAGCTCAAAGCCCGCCGCCTCGCAACTAGCCCGCAGAGCATCAAGTGTCAGCGGGTCGTCGTCCACCAGAAGAATGCGCTTAGCGATGCGTGTTCACTCCTGACTAGGAAAAATCAAGCCGAAGGCATTACTTGTTCTTCTTCTGCTTGAATACGCTAATTCCTGCTATTTTAGATGTAAAATCTATGGACGCGCGCACTCGCTCAAGTACCTAGGGCAGCCTGAAAAACGCGGCGGGCCTCGTGCACGTCGCTAGTCCCGTTAACTAGGGCACGTCCGTCGGAGAAAACAATCACCTCGCGTTCCAGAAACTCAACGCGCAAGCTATACTTCGTCTCTTTAACCTCTAGCCCTTTCGCCGCCAACACGCGGGAGAGTGCGGGCAAATCTACTTCGTCCGTGCCGGAGTAAAGAAGCACGCTGTTGCGCCCGCAGATGACGCTAGTCTGGGCGGCGGAGTCGTCCGCCAGAAACAGGCGCTGGCCGCCTTGGCAAGCCGGACAGGCTGCGTCACGCTTTAGTGAGAATGTGTGGAAACCACCTTGCCACACATCAAACTCGAGCACGTTCCCCCGCACAAGCTCCGGCGCCACAATCAGCTTAATCGCTTCCGTCACCTGCAGCGAGCCTACAATGGCGGTGACCGAGGCCAACACGCCCGTAAGTTCACAGCTGTCGCCTGCTCCTAAGGCCGGAAGCTCGCTAAAAAGACAGCGAAAGCATGCGCCGCCGGGGCGAAACGTGGCCGTCATGCCGCGACTGCCGAGCGCCCCGCCGTAGGCCCACGGTAACCCTAACTCCAGGCAAGCGTCGTTAATGGTAAAACGCGTGGCGTAGTTGTCCGTGGCGTCAATGACGGCCGTGCTCCCGGCGAGCAACTTTTTGGCTTTACTGCCGCTAAAGTCGGCTACGACGCCTAAGACCTCGACTGAGCTGTTAATCGCCTTAAGATGCGCCGTCAAGGCTACGGCCTTAGGCAGTCGCAGGGCGGCATCGCGCTCGGTGTAGAGCAGCTGCCGCTGCAGGTTCGAGAGCTCGACGACATCTCGGTCGATGACCTGCACACAACCCACTCCGGCGCGCACCAAAAGCTCGGCTGACACGGTGCCGAGGGCTCCGCAGCCGACTACCGTAACTTTTGCCGCGGCGAGCTTCGCTTGGCCTTCTGGCCCAACGAAGGGCAGTACGATTTGGCGTGCGTAGCGTTCCATGGAACACCTCCTATGCTCTGGCTATGGCGCAAAGGCGCGAAATATCTTATGATAGCGGCGGATAGTTTGCGGACGTGCCAAGGCACGTCCCTACACACAACGGAGAGGTAACGGATCATCGACTAGGAGGCACATTATGGAAGATATACAGAGGCGTCTCCCGCCGCAGGTTACGGAAACAGATGTAGAGCGGCTGCGTCAAGGCTATTATACCGACGCTTACTTTTCCAACACAACTGCCATTTTAGCCGAGCTCGCGCGCGCAGGCTACGACTATAACGGCGTAGCTGTCGGGGATATCGAGGTGGAAATGCAGTTTTTCCCTCGCCGTCAACCTTTTGCCGTGCTCGTGGGAGTAGATGAGGCAGTACATATCCTGCGGGAATGCACAGGTTTTTGGGACTTAGATAGAGGCTTTGTCAACATGTTTCGCGAGCTCGAGGTCGAGGCAGCGCACGATGGGGCCTTAGTGCCTTACGGGGGCGATTCCAAAGATGTCACACCCGTCCTCAAAGTGCGCGGCAAGTATCGCTACTACGGCCAGCTGGAAACGCCTATCTTAGGCCTACTCACCGAAGGCTCGCGCATCGCGACTAATGTCTACAACACTCTTGCGGCCGCACGCGGCAAGGATATTTTGTTCTTCCCTGCCCGCTTTGCCCACTATAAAGTGCAGCCGTTGCACGGGTATGCCTATAAAACGGCGGTGGACGCCTATAACCGGCACCACCGCACAGAAGCGCGCGTCTTCGTCTCGACCCATGCCCAAGGCGCGTATTTTGGCGGCAGGGGCGGCGGCACCATTAGCCACGCCAGTATCGCCTGTTTCCTTGGCGACACGGTCGAAACCATGCTGCAGTTTTGCCGCATTATGCCTCCCGACGTGCCGCGCATCGCCCTGATTGACTTTCACAATGACTGCGTAGGCGAGGCCCGCAAAGTCCTGTCAGCCATGTTCCCGCTATATTTAGAGGCGGTACTCGGCGGCGACGAACAGAGAGCAGAGATGTATCGCCTCTTTGGCGTGCGTCCGGACACCGCCGGCAACATGCGCGACGTCTCCGTTCCGGAAACGGGCGACAGAGAGGCAGACCTCGGGGTTAACCCGCGGCTGGTTAGAAACATTCGCCAGGGACTCGACACGGCGCATGAGAGCTGGGACATCCCGGCAGAACACAGGCACTTAGCCGAAAGCTACTGCCGCGGCGTAAAAATCGTGGTGACAGGCGGCTTTGACGTGGCCCGCATCCGTCGCTTTGAAGCGGAAGGTGTGCCGGTCGATATGTACGGCGTGGGGTCGTCGCTCCTTGAGAACTCCCGTGGCAACACCACCGACTTTACCGCGGACATTGTGCGCGTCAAAGTGGGCGGCGTCTGGCAGCCGTTAGGCAAACAAGGGCGACAGCCAAACGATAACCCTCTCCTTGAGGCAATTACATAGTAGCCGAAACCCGCTTAGTCTTCTCCGGGTAAGCAATTATGCTCCGCACCCCTAAGCCAAGGAGGCCGCCTACGGCGCACAGCACGCCGGCACCGGCAATCAGCCAGACCGGCCCGACGGAGTCGACCAGCGGGCCTGCCATTGCTTGCCCCATCGGTCGCAGCGCCCCGCTCACGGCATCACGCGCGGTAAAAGCCCTGCCTCTTAGTTCCTCGGGCACTTCACGTTGCCAGATAGTGCGTGAGGCGACATTCGCCACCACCAAAACAAAACCGACAGCAGCGCCGCCGAGCAGAAGATGCGGCGCTGTATTTGCGCGCGCGATAACCACCGTAAAGAGACCTAAGGCGATAAGCGAAAGAATCATTACTTTGCCGGTAGCCGCAAGCAGCGCGGGCTTAGCCGAGAGGAGCAGGGAAGCAACAAGCACACCGCCTGATTGGAAGCTCCCAAACAAACCGAGAAGCTGTGGGCCGCCCCGCAGCACGCCCGTCACCAAGAGCGGCATAGAGACGCTAATTGGCGCAAGGCAAAGGTTAATTAGCGCGGCGTATAAAAGCATGGGAAACAGCAGGCTGTGTCCCAAGATAAACTTTGCGCCTTCCTTTAAGTCGCGACCGAAAGAGCGCTGCTTTACAACGCGAAGCTGCACCGGCAAGCGAATTAAGAGCAGTGAAAGAGCGGCAATGAAAAAGGAGATGGAGTTGGCAAGAATTGCGACTCCTACACCGGCGAAGGCAATTACCACGCCGCTAAGCGCCGGCGCAAGTAATCCGATGACGCTGTTTGCTGTCTGCATAAGGGAGTTTGCCCTTACTAGCTGGCTCTTCCCCACGACCGTCGGGATAGTCGCCTCGTAGGCCGGGCCATCGAGTGAAGACGCTGCCCCAAGAATGGCGGCGGCGCCAATAATGAGTGGTAACGAGAAGTGACCGCGCCAGAACAGAATTGTCATGCCTAGCGTTATAACCCCAAGCAAAGTGTCGGCAAAAAGCATCATGCGGCGCTTGTCTACTCTGTCGACGTACACGCCGACGATTGGCGCTAGCACCAAGCGCGGCACGGATGTGGCCAGCGCCACAAACGACACCGCGACGCCGCTCCCCGTTTCGCTCACTACCCACCACATTAGCGCGAGGCTAAACAGCGCATCGCCTAGCATGGAGACTATCTGCCCGCCCCAAAGGATAAGAAAAGTCCTGTTCTTTAGCACCGGCACATCGTTTGTCGCGCTCACTCAAATAGTCCCCCTACCTCGTGTTCTCTAATAAACCGCTCTACCACGTGTGGGTCAAATTGCCAACCTGCGCAGCGCTTAAGCTCGGCTAGAGCCTCGGCCGGCGCAAGCGGGTCGCGGTAAGGCCTGCCTGCGGTCATAACTTCATAGGCGTCGGCCACAGCTAGAATGCGGCATTCCAGCGGAATCTCTGTCTCCTTTAACCCCAGTGGATAGCCGCTGCCGTCGTAGTGTTCGTGGTGCGCGAGAATCAGGTCGGCTACCGGGGCCACTTCGGGGAAGGTATAGGCAATGCGCAGGCCCCGCTCAGGGTGCTGCTTAATCAACCCATACTCCTCTTCGGTGAGGCGCGCGCGGCTACTCATGATGGCCGGACTCACGCCGACTAAGCCTAGGTCATGCACATCGGCAAATAGCGCTAGCGCTTCTAGCTGCTTCGCAGAGAAGTCGAAGCTCTTACCTAAGCGCAGGCAGGTTTCCCTAAGGCGCATAGTGTGGCCCACGGCTCCAAAGTCGCGCTCCGCAAGTACTCGCAGCAGAGCGTTAAGAATGTTGCGGTGCGCCAGAGAGCGTTCCGCTAGTTTGTCGCGGTACATGAGGTGGTCGGCAAGTTTGTAGACATCGTCGAGCATAATGCTCGGGCTGTTAGCGGTGGCCACACCGATGCTTAGGCTCATGGGCAGCACGCAGTCTTCGGAGCTAAAACTCGCGCCCGCCGCGCGAACACGCGCAAGCACACCCGCGGCTGCTTCCTCCCCCGTCCGCGGCAAGATAACGGCAAACTCGTCGCCGCCCACGCGCGCCAAGATGTCTGACTTACGCAGCACGCTCTTAAGAACATCTGCGCAGGCCTTAAGGAAATCGTCACCCTCGCGATGCCCGAGCACGTCGTTTATTAGCTTAAGGCCGTTAGCGTCAGCCACAATTATGGAAATAGGGTATTCGCGGCTGCCTTGGAGGCGCTCAAGCTCCGTAGAAAAGAAGGCGCGGTTATAGATATCGGTAAGCTGGTCGTGCAGGCTCAGGTAACGCAGCTGCTTCTCTGCCAAGAGCCGCTCGCGCACATCTCTCACCACCGCAAACACGGCCTCTTGCCCGCGCCACTTGCCGCGCGTAGAGCGGGTTTCGACGTCAATTAATGTGCCGTCTTTAGCCACTAAAGGTATGGAGCGGGTCGTAGGTCTACCTAAAAGCACTTCCTGCACGTTCTCTTCCGTCTCCTGTAGCAGGTCGGCGGGGTGAAGCTCGACGACGGCCCTCCCCAAAAGCTCGGGCGCGCTAAAGCCTAAGGTGGCTTCAACAGCGCTATTCACATGCAGAATCCGCCCCGTCGCGTCGAAAATAAACAGCATGTCCCCCATGGTAGTAACAAGTCGCACTAAGTCGTCGTAGTTCTCCCACGTTTGCTTTTCGGCCTGTAGTTGCTCGGTAATGTCGGTGTATATACAGGCGAACTGCAGCGGCCGCGGCTGGTAAGCTTGTACTTCATAGTATCTTCCGTCATGCTCCCGTGTAAAGCGCCGCACGACACCTCTAAGTGCTACGTCGACGTAATCATCAAACTCCTTAGGCCAGTCGGCCTCATGAACCCCCGCTAGCTCACGCCACGTTTTCCCGATTATCTGCTCGCGCGTAAACGCCAGTATCTTTTCGTAGGCGGGGTTGACCTCAAGAAAGCGATAGTCCCACGGCTTACCGTCAGCGTCAAGGATAAGCTCGCGCACGGCCACACCTTCGCGCATGCTGGCGTAGAGGAGCTGAAAGTGCTGCAGCCTGTCAAACGTGTCCTTGACGACCTGCTCGATGTGGAGGACGGCACTACCTCTTGTTCGCTCCCCAAGCGGCGTAGCAGTGGCGATAGAACTGCGTGAGATAAAATCCGTGAGGCGGTGAATAGGTAGGAGTACGTAATGGTGTAGGGAAGAGAGCACCACCACCATAAACGCGCCATACAGCGCGACAAGAAGCATTCCCTGCGGCCAGAGCGGCACATCGCTCGCGAGCAACAGAGCAAGGGCTACCGCTGTGTAGCCAATAAAAAACACCGTGGTAATCCGGCGCAAAGACACAACTTCCCCTCCACCGCTCTCTCTGCGTCTAGTAGTTCGCCCACTTCTAACTGAATTCCTGCATTCTTAGCTAAATTGACGACACTTCTCGTAAAACATAGCCAAAATGTCCGGGTGCTGCCGCAAAAACTCCACCCATTGCTTAATCAAAACAAGCGTATAGGCGCTGACGTGGTGTTCGATTAACTCGGTTTCAACGAAGCGCGACTCTTCCACACCAAGTAAGCGCAGGAAGGCGTCTACGGTGTTGTGCCGGTCGAGCAGAAACTCGCCCGCAGTGCGCCCTGCCTCGGTAAGCGTAATTAAGCCATAGGGGCTGTACTTAATAAAGCCTAGCGCCGCAAGCTTCTTGACGGTGCGCGTAACGGAAGGGGCGGCAACACTAAGTTGCTCCGCCAGCCCTTTGCTGCGCACGTAGGTTTCGGCTTGGCACTGCCTATAGATCATTTCTAGGTAGTCTTCTTGGCTAGGAGTCAGCACGGCTTGCCCCTCTTGCCTGAGCAAATGATACCCCCGATAAGTGTGAAACTGCTGCCCCTTCTGCGTAATGCCGCCTCCCTCCCCTATCTGCACCACTTTACCCGCGGCTTCATATGTTAGCCCAAGGCAACTCTGCTACCCCGAGGGTAGCTTGCCTACCTCTAGCCTATGAGAGTAGGTCGAGGCAAAGAACAAGGAGGGTGACCATGGGAGCAGAACTTATGTCACTGGCAAAACTAAGTGTGGGTCAGCGCGCGAAGGTGGTGTCTCTGGGCGCAAAAGACAGGCTGCGGCAAAGAATGCTTGACTTCGGTCTCACGCAGGCCACACAAGTAGAGGCTCTGCACGAGAGCCCCGCACACGACCCCAAAGCCTACTGCATTCGCGGGGCCGTCATTGCCCTAAGGTCGGAAGATGCCAATACAGTCATCGTCGAGCTTGACTGCCGGTGAGGGCAAAATGGGACTGACCGACGCCTTCATCGTGGCACTGGCCGGCAACCCTAACACGGGCAAGAGCACTATCTTTAACAGCTTAACCGGGCTAAAACAGCACACCGGCAACTGGCCCGGAAAAACCGTAGTATCTGCGGAAGGCCGCTACAGCTACAAACAGGCCAACCACTTAGTAGTTGACCTGCCCGGCTCATATTCCCTCTATGCCGACTCCGCAGAGGAAGAAATTGCGCGCAACTTTATCCTGCAGGCCTCGCCCGACTGCACGGTTGTCGTGGTGGACGCTACCTGCTTAGAGCGCAACCTTTACTTGGCTTTGCAGGTGCTCGCGCTTACCCGCCGCGCCGTAGTCTGCGTTAACTTAATCGACGAGGCCAAGCGCAAAGGCATTGTTGTCGAGGTAAAGGAGCTAGAGCGGCAGCTCGGCGTGCCGGTTATCGGCACTGCGGCGCGCTCCGGCGTCGGCCTAGAAAAGCTAAAGGACGCCGTACTTAGCGTAGCGCAGCAAGAACTAGAGACCAATCCCCTACAGGTGCGCTACGACGAGCGCCTCGAACACGCCCTTGCTCTTACGGGGGATTTGCCGCGCTTTAGCGCGCTCGACCTCTTGTGCAGGGAGCCGAGCGCTGACGGCGAAGCGTCTCCTGTCGCTTTGGCGAGGTCGTATCTTTGGGAAAAGGGAATCGGCCCCGCGGACTGCCGCAATCTCGTCGCCGAAGGTACGGTAAAGTGCGCCGAAGCAATTGCTGCCGCAGTAGTGACAGAGCACAGGACGGCACCGCACGCCACAGACCGCAAGCTAGACCGCATTTTAACAAGCAGGCTCTTCGGTCTACCTATTATGTTGACCCTGCTTGGCGCCGTATTTTGGCTTACTATCGCGGGTGCTAACGTGCCGGGGGAGTTAATCGCTACGGGCCTCTTTTGGGTCGAAACCCAATTCTCTCTCTGGATGACCGCGCTCGGAGCACCGGCTTGGCTCTACGGACTCCTGGTGACAGGCGTTTACCGCACGCTAGCCTGGGTAGTCTCGGTCATGCTCCCGCCCATGGCCATTTTCTTCCCTCTCTTTACCCTGCTCGAGGACTTAGGGTATCTGCCGCGCGTGGCGTTTAACCTCGACGCCCTGTTCAAGAAGGCAGGTGCCCACGGCAAGCAAGCGTTGACCATGTGCATGGGGTTTGGCTGCAATGCCGCGGGCGTTATCTCGGCGCGAATTATTGAATCGCCGCGCGAGCGGCTGATTGCGACTATAACGAACAACTTTGTCCCCTGCAACGGTCGCTTCCCCATCTTAATTGCGGTTTCGGCCATGTTTTTGGCCGCAGACAACGGGGCCTTTGCCAGTGTTACTGCCGCACTAGCCGTGCTACTTAGCGTCGTACTCGGGGTAGGTATTACGCTCGCGGTCTCCAAACTGCTGTCTGTCACCGTCCTAAAGGGCCTGCCGTCCTCGTTTACGCTCGAACTCCCTCCCTATCGCCTGCCGCAAATAGGGAAGGTAATTGTGCGCTCCCTCTTAGACAGAACTCTGTTTGTGTTGGCGCGCGCCGTAATGGTAGCCGCTCCGGCGGGCGTAGTGATTTGGGCGATGGCGAATATTACTGTCGGCGACGCTTCACTGCTTAATCTCACCGCCGGCGCGCTCGACCCCCTGGGGCGCCTGATGGGGCTCGATGGGTTTATCCTGATGGCCTTTATCTTGGGGCTACCCGCGAACGAGATAGTGATCCCGATTCTGATTATGAGTTACCTGCGCGCGACAACCATGCTTGAGCTTGACAGCCTAGACGCGCTGCGGCAGCTCTTCGTAGCTAACGGCTGGACTTGGCTCACCGCCGTGTGCACCATGCTCTTTGCCCTAAATCACTTTCCCTGCGGCACCACGCTCCTAACCATCCGCAAGGAGACGTTAAGCTCCAAATGGACGTGGTTGTCCTTCCTTGTGCCGACCGTGACCGGGATAGTTGTGTGCGTGATAGTGGCGCAGGGAGCGAGGATGCTGGGGATAGTGTGAAGGCGAGGGCGCCAGCCGCCGGCCGCCAGCCGCCAGCCGCCAGCCTTGAGCTGTGAGCTGTGAGCCGCGGAGCAATCGTGAATCATGAACTGCAGGGGCAGGGAGAGGGCTGTTAGTGGCTCTACTGGGCACTAGGCACTGGGCACTAGGCACTGAGCACTAGGCACTTTCTACGCCAACTCCAGCGCTATCTCCACCATCTGTTCAAACGACGTTTGGCGCTCCGCGGCCGTAGTGGCTTCGTGCGTGACGAGCGAGTCCGACACAGTGAGAATACACAAAGCTTCGACGCCGGCCCGCGCTGCATTCATGTACAGCGCGGCCGCTTCCATTTCCACTGCTAGCACGCCCATTTTGGCCCATTGCTTCCACGCGTCAGGGTTGTCATCGTAGAAAACGTCGGAGGAAAGGATGTTCCCGACTCTGACATTGATGCCTTTACGCTCGGCCACTTCGACTACCTGTCTTAGCAGGCGCCACGAAGCGCTAGGAGCATACGTTCCCGGCAAGTTGTATTGGCGCGCGTAGTCAGAGTTAGTGGAAGCCGAAAGGCCAATGACCACGTCGCGAATCTTTACGTCGGCTTGAAATGAACCGCATGAGCCGACGCGGATAAGCTTCTTGGCACCGTAGAAGTGAATGAGTTCGTAGGAGTAAATCCCAATTGAAGGGATACCCATGCCCGAACCCATAACTGAAACGGGCTTCCCTTGATAAGTGCCGGTGTAGCCAAACATGTTGCGCACGGCGTTAAACTGCACGGCTCCCGTAAGAAACCGTTCCGCGATATGCTTGGCACGCAGCGGATCACCCGGCAAGAGGACTGTCTCGGCAATGGCTTCGCGCGTGGCGGCTCCGATGTGTGGCGTTGGCTTCATGACCAAATCACTCCCGATCTACTATTTGACTGTGGACACTAAGTTGACTACGAACACTAAGCGGGCTATGATGAAGCTAAGACCTGTGAAAAGAGATGAAAAAAGATGATGCATACATGAGGAAAATTGTGGCTTCTATTACTGGTGCAGGTCTTCTGGTAGCATCGGTGATTTGGTTTAGCGGCGGGGCACCTCTGTGGCCAGAGCCGGCCAAACCACAGCCGCAGGAGCCTGTCGTAGCGGACAAGCCTGCGCCTCACCCGTTGTCGTTCGAAATGACCACCCGCCTTGACGAGGAAGGGCGCCAAGTCGTCACAAACCCCGACCATATCCTAGTATTAGTTAACAAAACAAGAAACTTGCCTGCCGACTTTGTGCCAGAGGACTTGGTTGCGCCACAAGTACCCTTTCCATTTACGGCACACGAACCGCGCAGGTTTATGCAGAGAGAGGCAGCATTAGCGCTAGAACAACTGTTTGCCGCCGCACAAGCCGAGGGACTTCGCCCCTATGCGCTCTCAGGCTTTCGCGCTTTTGAAAGGCAGTACGCTATTTTTGCCGCTCAGGTGCAACGTGTAGGTGAAGTCGAAGCGAACCGCACTGTCGCGCGCGCCGGGCAAAGCGAGCATCAGACGGGTCTGGCCATGGATATTACCAGCCGCGAAGTTGGGTTTTCGCTTACGGTAGATTTCGGTGCCACTGCCGAAGGCAAGTGGCTTGCAGCTAACTCCCACCGCTTTGGCTTTATTGTCAGGTACCCGGAAGGCAAAGAACATATTACCGGCTACAGCTACGAGCCTTGGCATATCCGCTATGTAGGTGTGGAAGTGGCGGAATATCTCTTTACGCATAACATCACGTTAGAGGAGTACTTTCAGCAAAAGTTCGGGTATTGATAGTAGAGGCTGAAAAAAAGCGAGGGGGCAGAACGCCCCCTCGCTCTTTATCTAGGCATTGCCTACAGCCAGCGCGTCTTTGGGACAGACAGACACGCACAACCCGCAGCCCTTGCACCGGGCAGGATTGACAGCGACCTTCTTCTTGTCCTTGATAAACGAAAAGACGTTAGGATCCGGACACGCAAAGATGCAGAGCTTGCACCCGATGCACTTAGGTTCGTCGACTTTAGCGGTTACGTACACAGCATCTAACCTCCTTAGAACGTGACTTCCTTAATGGTCGGCCCAGCTGCCCGCATGACAGCCATGTTTTGTTCGAGCAACTGGCTAATCTTATCGTACTTGCTCTTTAAGGCATCGTCAAGCGCCGCGGTGGTAGCTGAAGCGACGAATTTGCCGCCGCCGCCAAAACGTTCGGCTAAGGCATCGGTAATTCCCTTCCATGACACGATGCCGGTAACTTCCATTAGGCCGCCTAGCATGGCCATGTTGGTAGCGAGGTCTGTCCCCCCGACTTCAAGCGCTAGCTTGGTGGCCGGGAAGTAGTACATTTTGGCGTCTAGGCGCTTTAAGGCCTCGCACTCGTCGGCCGACAGCTCGGGAGCGGTCTCGCCATTGACAAGCATTAGGCCGCCAGGCTGTAACCCGGCAAAGAAAGGCATGGTGTAGCACTTGCCGAGTGAGATAACGTGGGGGTGGAAAATCATAATCACGTTTGGGAAGAGGATTTCTCCCCGTTCAAAGATGCGGCTAGAGCTGATGCGCACGTAGCTCTCGGCGGGTGCCAAACGCTTTTCCGCGCCAAAGAAGGGGTTTACCGTGCTGACTAAGCCGTCGCGCGTGGCTGCGGCGCCGAGAATATGCGCAGCCGTTACAACGCCTTGTCCGCCAAGGCCCGACATACGAATGCTAGTCTTCTTAGTCACGCTTGCCACCTCCCTCAACTGCGGTCAAGTAGGCTTGCGCCTCCGGGGTAATGAACTCGCGCAGCGGATAGGTAAGGTCTTTTTCTTTTTGTTTAGCGCGAGACAAAGTCTCCTGCGGCTTAAACTTGTAGTTCGTGGGACAGGGGACAAAGACCTGCACATAAGTCGGCCCAACTTCCCTCGCCACGAGGATAGCGCGGCGCACAGCCTTTTCGAGCTTGCGTGGTTGTACGGGCGTCACGGAGGCGACATAGGCGCAGCCTGACTCGCGGGCAATTTCGGGCAGGGCAATCTTTTTGAACTTCTTGCCCGTGGGGGCCATGTTCAGCACGCAACCTTCGGGCGACATGCCGCTCTCTTGGCCGCCGGTATTGGCATAGGCTTCGTTGTCAAGCATGATCGTGGCGAGCTTTTCGCCGCGGAACCACGAGTGCATGACCATATCTAGGCCGATGTCGGCTGTCGCGCCGTCGCCGGCAACTACCAAGACATCTTTGTGCTTATCCGGGAAGCGTAGCTTGAGCGCGCGCTTAAGGCCCGAGGCTACGGCATTTTGGTTACCGAACAGCGAGTGAATGTTCTGCAGCGCAATTTGCGGGAAAGCGAGCGAACTGCAGCCGGTTGAGCCGACTACAACTGTATCTTCCGGTGTCGGCAAAGAAGCTATAATCAAGCGAACAGCCAGTGCCAAACCGCAACCGGCGCACAGAGGATGCTCCTCAATTAACTCCTTGAAGCTGCCTAAGTCGGCTACCCCATAGCCCTTGCCAAAGGGGCCCGACTCCACCAGCTCCACATACTCTGCCGGCATGACATCGGCAAAGGCTGTGGTCATCTTAAGCATACGCTTACTCACGTGCATACCTCCTGATTTCGGCCAGAATGAGGTCCGGAGGCATAGTCATGCCGCCGAAGACCCGGGGGCCTGCCACGATGCGATCCGGGTTCTGCACCACATTGCGGATCTCACGGCTGAGCCAGCCGACGCGGTTAAACTCCGGCACAATTACGGCCTTAGCCTTAGCTGTTAGGGCTCTAATCTCGTCCCCGGGGAATGGCCGTACGCTCTTAACCTTAATAAGCCCGACTTCGATACCTTCCTCGCGCGCTGCGGCCATGGCCTCGCGGCTTTGACATACGGCCGTGCCGCCGGCTACCAGCAAGATGTCGGCGTCCGGGTTCTCGACCTCAATTAAGCCACCGAGATACTTATGGATGAAGGGGCGGGCGCGCTCTGCGGCCGCTAGCACTTCCTGCTGCCAAGAGGCATGGGCGGCGTAGCTCACGTAGTTGCTCTTCATTACGAAGGGGTCGCGCATTTGTCTAAAGGGGACATTTTCCATGTCCATGACCGGTACGGGTGCGCTGTAGGGCAGGTACGGGGGCAGCTTAATGTCGACTGGGGCCACGCGCACTTTGTCGCGGGTGTGAGTAACAAAGAAGCCGTCCGCAAATACGCCGACAGGAATATGCACTTCGGTCTGCTCGGCGATAATAAACGCCTTGAGAATCATGTCGTAGAGGTCTTGCGCATCTTCGGCGTGCAGCATAATCATGCCGGTATCCAAGAGATGGGCCATTTCGATGGTGTCGGGCTGGATAGTGAGAGGAGAGTTAATGCCGCGGGTAAAGAACGCGCAGACAATGGGGAGCCGTGCGCCGACCCACGTCGGGAACATCTCTAGCGCGCGCATCGTGCCCGGGCCGCCGGTGGCGGTAAACACGCGCACGCCGCCCATGGCCGCACCGGCGACAGAGGACATAACCGCGAACTCGTTTTCGCCGCGGTAGTACTCTTTTACGTACCCTTCGGCAAAGATGTCGCCGACAAGGTGCATGCTCTCCGATTGCGGCGTAATGGGGTAGGAAATTGCCATGTCCACATTGGCACGCTTGATGGCCTCGCGCACGGCTTCGCTGCCGGTAATAAACTGCTCTTCGCGGGGCGCCTCCCCAAACATGAACTCAGGAGAAACTACTCTTTGTTCCGGCATCAGCTAAGCCTCCTTCGCTCGGCTACCATAGCGGTTAGAGCCTCGATTTGGGGAATACCGGCATTGCGCAGGGTGATGTTGGCATCCTCGTGCCCTGCCTCGCCGCAGATAGCGATGGTGTAGCAGTCTGTGCCGCCGCGGATAATCTTTAGCGCCACGTTAGCGTAATGGCAATGTACGCCGGCAAACACACAGACATCTATTTTGTTGTGCCAGATAGTGAGGTTAGGATGGTTTGGGTTAATTTCGATGGCTGGGTTAATCATGGGGTACTTAGGACGGTAGTCAGGCATTGGAATTACGCGTGCGCCAGCGGTGTCGGCTAGTTTACGCAGGGCAGCGGCTTTCTCCGCTACGCCTTCTTTCCACTCCCACAAGAGGTTTGGCCCAGGGAAAAAGAACGGCCGTTTAGCGCTCAGGAGCTTGTCCACGATGGCTGAAAGCGCTTCCTGTTCGGGAACGTGACGCCCCTCAATCAGCGCGCCTCCAACTTCCGGCAGCGTAATGCCCACACAGGCCGCCGCCGGCGGCAGATACCCTTCCGGGCCTGCCAATACACGATACTTCGTCAAAATCATCCCCCCGTTGAATTACATTAGAGACATACGTCTTGTATCATTTCGTCACAAACACAAAAAGTCCTGCTGTTTTTTTGTATTCAGTATTACGAATTAAATACCAAAACCTGAAATTAGCGGCTACGGGTTACAATGCGCGCACCAACGCGGGTCGGCTGCACTGTGGGTTAGGTCTGCCTCGTACGTTTTGTGCCCACAACGCGAGCAGCTATGCTCTACGCCCTGTACTTGTTCGGTAGCTTCCCCGCACAGACCACAGGGTAGTCCTCGAACAAAAGTCTTGGTTCTGCCCGGATAACCGCATGCGGGGCACAGGTTGTACACCTTGTCGACTAAGTTCTGTGTAGCGGCGGCAATGCATTTCATGCGCAGCGGGTTGAAGTGCGCCCGCATGTCCGTTTCGACAAAAGTCTGGCCTGTGGCAGACTTATCTAAGGCCAGCTGCACGGCCTGTTCTAAGCGCGCTTCTGTGTTAAGTCCCTTGGCGAGGTCTTCCGGTTGATTGTGGAGCTCATGCGCTTTAATCACCATGCCGTGCGCCGGGAAACCTGCCTGATAAGCAAACTCTAAGGCCTCCGCAAAGCTCTTTACTGCGCGCCGCGCGTAGTTTGTTTCCGTGGTGGCCGCTTCCCCAATCAGCTCAAGTCGCCTCTCCCGGTCGAGCAACAAGACTAGCTCCAAATTCAGGGTGGCAAACGGCAAGAGCGGATGCGGGCTAAAGGAGCCTTCGCTCGCCACTCCAATTGTGAGGGCACATTGCTCGGCTGCCGCTAAAGCTTTGGCCCGTAACGCTTCGACCTGATTTCCGGCGCGCGGGATATCACCGGTAAAGGTGCCAAACCGGTCGGTGTTAAAGCCCTGCGGCACCTTAAGGGTAATGCCTAAGGCCGGGCAGAGAAGCGGTGCGATGACCTGCTCTTTGCCGTGCATAGTGGCCAGCACACCCACGCGCCCCGCAAAAAAGGCGTGAACGGCTTGGCGCGTTTGGCAGTCCTCCACTTGACCCATGTACCTACTCCCCCGCAGTCCCCGGTTTGCCGCTTACTCTGGTCGCACTATCTGCACCCAAGTCTGGCCGAAAATGCGCTCTACCGGAGTCCCGTCCGCGTAGTAAAAGCGCGTGGGCGACTCAGGTGAATCTTTCTGCCAGGTGCCCGTAAAACGCTGCCCTAAGGCGTAATAATGCATCGTGCCGCTCCCCACTAGCTGTGGTGTGGGGCGTCCAAGGAGGTCGGTACGGTGGGGCACAAACTGCACGAACACGTTTCGCGCCATAATCGTCGCGCCGCTCGCGTCGCGGTGCACGGTGCCGTTAACGTAGCGCCGGTAAGCTCCCTGCTCGGGTACATATACGTAGGATACAGCATGCTCCCTGGAATACGCAAGTTCGATGCGCAGAGCCTCTTCACCTGTAAAGGGCAAATAAGCGGGACGTATCTGGACGTCGTCTGACGGCGCTCTGCTGCCTAGCGTCGCCAAATTCACAAACAGGTTGTGCGGCGCGCGTCTGGCGGCATCGCGCGTGAAGCTAGGGCTGCGACTGCGAATAGCGTCGGTGCCCGTTACTTCCCACTGCCGCAATAGGTCGAGAACGTCGGCGCCGCCGCCCGAGTACACGAAGTGTGCGCCGTTCTCAAGTGCTAGCATAGCGCTGTGCGCGCGCGCACTGCGCACCGGGCCCACGCGTTCCGGCAATGTGCCAAAAATCGCTAAGTAGCGGGTAATGCGCCCCTCTACTTCGTACTCGTAAATCATGCCGGCCTGCGCAAGGCCCCACTGCGGGCGAGCTTGGGCGATGTTGTCAATGACCACGCCGTAAACAGGCAGGCGCTCGGCGCGCGGCGAAACAAGGGCGAGGTCACCGGCGAGCTTGGCACGTGCCCTCTCTAAGAGGCGCGCCAGCTCGCGTTTTTCGCTGGCGAGGTTCCGCTGCTCGGCCGCGCGCTGCTGTTCGAGGCTCGTAAGGCGCTGCTGCTCTGCCTGCAGAACGCGCCGGCTCTCCCGCAGTACTGTCTGCTCGGCCCGCACGGAGTCAATAAGTGTGGCATCGTGGCGAAACAGCCGCGCCATGTAAGCAAGGCGAATAAAGAGGTCGCCAAAGCTCTCGGCGCGCAGCAAGAGGGAAATGTAAGAAGCTCCGCCCCGCATATACACCATGCGCACGCGTTGCCCTAAACTAGCTGTTAGAGACGCGAGCTTTGCTTCTGCTTGGCGCTCCCTCGCGCGTGTATATACTAGTGTGTTTCGCACCCTTGTGAGCTCATTGTCAACCTCCCGCACGCGTTCTTGCCGTGAGGCAATCGACTCTTCCATAGCATTAAGCGCGGCCTCAAGTTCGCGCACTTCGCGGGCCGACTGCTCAGCCCTTTGGCGCGGGTCGAGCGGGTTGCCAAGCGCGCGCCTAGTCGGCTCGCCTGCAATAGACAGCATCAGGAAAGCGACTATTATTGCGCATAAGACGACTTTTCTCATGTCACACCCTCCTAGGGGTTTTTGTGCACAGTGCACAGTGCTCAGTAGAACGGTATCGCGGTGGCGCCAGTTCCCCTTTGACCTTTTACCTCGTACCTTTCCACCCTTTTTTCTCACCGCTCACAGCTCACAGCTCAAAGCTCAAAGCTGGCGGCTGGTGCCCTTCCCTAGTGGCGCAGGTATTTGCGGACAGCCAAAAGGCTCCCCAACGCGCCAACTAGCGTACCTAGGACAAGCATCGTGCCAAAGACGGAGCCGAGCTGTACCACACCTGTGACAGGGGTAAGTAATAGCGGCAAGGCCATTTCGCCGAGGCTACCGACCAGAGAGCCGTAAAGTGCCCACAGGGCAAAGCTCGCGAGCAGCGCGCCGCAAAAACCCATCACCGTGCCTTCGAACACAAAGGGAAGCCGGATAAAGCCGTTGCTGGCACCAAGGTACTTCATTACGCCGATTTCCTCTTGCCGCGCAATCACCGACAAGCGAATAATGGCAATCACGAGGAAGATGGCGCCTAGTCCAAGCAGCGCACTAGTGGCCACAAGCAATCCACTCACCCAACGCGTAAATGCCAGAAGCTGCGTTATAAGCTCCTCGCCGTAATCAACCGCGTCTACTCCGTTGATGGCGCGGATAGCGTCGGCTACGGAGCTAACTTGGTCTGCCGCTTGTACGCGGAGTCTAAAGACATCCGGCAGCGGGTTGTTCTGTGCTGTAAACACTTGGAACAGCTCCGGGTCGCCTAGCGACTGCCCGAGCTCCCGCAGCCCTTGGGCACGCGGGACAAAGACTATCTCGCTTACACCCGGCACTTGGTTGAGTTTTGCCCTAAGCGCGTTAACGTCCGCATCCATGCGGGCAAATACGGCTATCTCTACATTGGTTTCAATCGTACGCACCATCTGGCGCACGTTAGCCGAAAGCAGCATAAACCCCCCGAGAATAGCGAGCGAAACGGCAACCATGCTGGTAGTGACCAGTACCAACAGGGCGTTCCGCCGTAGCGACACCACGCCCTGCCTGAGGCTGTAGCGCAAGGAGTTAATGTTCACTTCCGTAACCCCCTCGTTTTATATCGCGCACGACCCGTCCCTTCTCGAGCTGCACAACGCGCCTCTGCAGGCGGTCTACTATATCTGAGGCATGGGTGGCAATAACTACGGTAGTACCGGCTCGGTTGATGGCGGCAAACAGCTCCATCAGTTGCCAGGCGTTGTCTGGGTCGACGTTGCCGGTAGGCTCATCGGCTAGTATTAGCTGGGGCTTGCGCACCATAGCCCGCGCAATGCCTACGCGCTGTTGCTCGCCACCCGAGAGCTCCGCCGGAAAGGCCTGCGCACGGTCAAGCAGCCCTACCTCCGCGAGCGCTTCCGGCACTGCTTTCCGTATAGCCTCCGGCGACTGGCCGACTACTTCCAGAGCAAAGGCGACGTTTTCAAAGACGGTCTTTTGCTTAAGGAGGCGAAAGTCCTGAAACACCATGCCAATCTTGCGCCGGTAGCGCAGCAGCTCTCCCCCGCTTAAGCGCGCGAGATTTCGCCCACGATAGGTTATGACGCCGTTCGTCGGCAGGTACTCGCGAAACAGCAAGCGCAAAAGTGTGCTCTTGCCAGCGCCGCTCTGGCCTACGAGGAACACGAACTCCCCATTTTCAATCGTCATGTTAACGCCACAGAGCGCGGTCTCTCTGCCTCCGGGATAGCGCTTGCTTACGTCGATTAGGCTAATCAAGGCCAAGTCCTCCCATGCTGTCAAAGAATGTTGTGCTAGGCAGGGGCAGCCTCTTTGGAAACGAAAACATGCCGCATCGTAACCGAGGCTAAAACGACAAATCCTCCGAGGAGAGCCCACTGGCCGGGAGTTTCGCGCAGCAGCAGGAATGCCCACACAGGGTTAAGAAGGGGCTCCAGGACGGGGATAAGAATGGCGTCTAGCGCGCTGACGTGCTTAATGGCGAGAGAGTACAAAATGTATGGAATGCCAAGCTGCACTACGCCGAGCACAATCAGGGGCAGCCAATCGGCAGCGGCCGGTGGGCCAAAGGCTACGAACGGGAGGCCGATTAAGGCTGTCAAGGCGTTACCCAACAAAATAGACAGGATAGGCGAGCCCTCTTTCTGGTAGCGCAAAAATATGACGAGGCAGGCAAAGCTTACGCCGCTCAGCAAGGCAAAAACGTTCCCGAGCATGCCGGCGGGACTGAGGAAGTCGACAAAGAACATGGCAATACCCACAAAGGTAGTGACAATGGCTACCCAGTCGAGGGCCGAGTTCTTCTCATTGAGAAACTTTTGCGCGAGGAGCGCGACATAGATCGGGGCGGTAAACTGCAACATAATCGCATTAGCCGCCGTAGTAAGCCGATTGGCGGCCACAAACAGCATGACCGTCGCCGCATAAGCAAGCGCTCCGCCTAGCTGCGCCTTACTCCACGTGAACTTCGGCCTGCCGACAAAGCCCCAGATAACCAAGAGGGCAATGGCGCTACGGGTGCCAGCGATGGCCAGCGGGTGTAGCTCCACAGATTTAATTAAAACCCCCCCCAAGCTCCACAGCACTGCGGCTGCGGCTAACATGAATACGGCGGTGTTGCGCTTCATCGTTACAACTCCATTCTCTGCTGACAAGGGTAGCTAACTATGTATAATTCGCCGCGCGGGTATGTAGTACCTGCCGACTTAGAGAAGCAAAAGGGACGGAGCTTTTTGCTTCACGTCGCTACCTGCTCACGGCTTACAGCGTACAGCTTACGGCGGAGAGGCTGGCGGCTCGTAGAAAGGAGCGTGCTTCGTGCTCCGCCCGTTCCCCTCACGCCTACAGCCTCAAGCCTAAAGCCTCTCCCCAAGCGACAAGCGACAAGCCACAGTCCCCTGGCGGCTGGCGCCTGGCGGCCGGCGGCTCAACAAAAAGAGCCATCCCGCCATTGCGGCGAGACAGCCCTTTTCACAGACCGAGCTAGATTAGCAGAGCTGACTTGGTGGCTTCGGGCCGCTGGCCGCAAGCCCCGGCTCTATCGGCATAGGAGCGAACTTGACATACATAAAGTACGCTAGCGCTAGGACAGCTGCGAGTGCACCAACCGGGTAGGAAATGGAGGTGGCCAGCCCGAATCCTTCGGGAGCTTGTAGGATATAGGTTATGGACACGGCAGTCATAAAGGTAGCAGGCGCGGTGCAGATCCAGTGGAGCTTACCCATTTTCTTAAGGTAAACTGCCGCGGCCCAGAGCATGAGCATGGCTAATGTCTGGTTAGACCAAGCGAAGTACCGCCACACAATCTGAAAGTTGATGGTCGTCAGCCAGTAACCGACAGCGAATAGCGGAAGAGCAATGGCGAATCGGTTAACAATTGGTGTCTGGTTGATCTTAAATACATCAGCAATCGTCAAACGGGCGCTGCGGAAGGCTGTGTCGCCGCTGGTTATCGGGCAAGCCACGACGCCAAGTACTGCTAACACTCCGCCGAGGGCGCCAAGTAGTTGTACGGAGACATGATGCACGACACCGGCTTGCGCACCAAGTTGACCAAGGCCAGCTTGTAGCTGAGGCGTGCCGCCAAAGAAGGTGAAGGCAATAGTCGCCCAAATAAGGGCAATAAAACCTTCAGCAATCATGGAGCCGTAGAAAACGCGGTGCCCATACTTCTCGTTAGTCATGCAACGCGCCATCATCGGCGACTGCGTGGCATGGAAACCGGAAATTGCGCCGCAGGCAATAGTAATGAACATTAGGGGCCAAATCGGCAAGTTGCGGGGATGCAGGTTTGCCAGTGTCATCTCCGGAATAACCATCGTACCGGCTAGGTGTCCCCAAATCATAGCACCACCAATTCCAACGGCCATAAACAAGAGGGCCAAGCCAAACACTGGGTAAATCTTAGCTATGAACTTATCTATGGGCAGCATGGTAGCCAAAATATAGTACGCGATAATTACCCACACCCACACGGCAGGGGTAAGTCTCTCAGGGGTAAGCCTGCCTAGTAGATTGGCCGGGCCTGTAATAAACACAACACCCACAAGGACAAGGAGGATGACGGAGAAAACGCGCATTACCTGTTTGGCTACGTCGCCGAGGTAGAACCCTACGAGCTCCGAAACAGAGGCGCCTTTGTGCCGCAGGGACAGCATGCCTGAGAAGTAGTCATGCACCGCTCCGGCAAAGATACAGCCGAAGACAATCCAAAGAAGCGACACCGGCCCCCACAGCGCGCCTAGTATCGCACCAAAGATAGGGCCGAGTCCGGCAATGTTAAGAAACTGGATAAGGAAGATGCGTTTCCATTCGATAGGAGCAAAGTCGACTCCGTCGGCCATCGTAGTCGCCGGCGTTGGGCGGTTTTCATCAATGCCAAAGACTTTCTCGACGAACGCGCCGTAGACTACGTAACCACCGATTAGCAGAGCTACCGCCAGTAGAAATGTAAGCACTATTACCCCTCCCCTTTTAAGATACTTAAATATTATGCTTATTTTTCTCAGGTGTGCATAATTTGCGGCTAAGCAGTCAAAAAACAGGCCTGAATGGCCTGTTTTGGCGTCTAGATACCTACGCGCAGTCGAAACTCCTTCACCTGTTTGCGGCTTACGGGGACATCCGCCGCAAAGCCCTCTAGCTTGAGCACGTAGCCGCCGCTAAACCAGGGAGAAATCTCCTTTATTTTGTCTAAGTTGATGAGGTAGCCGCGGTGACACCGGAAAAAGTTGTGGGTGGCAAACTTATCCTCGAGCTCCTGCAGGGAAAGCTCACTCCTATATACCGCCTGCTTAGCGCCGACCAGTATGTCGCGCCCGTCGGCAAAGGCTAGGGAAATGTCTTCAAAGGGCAAAATGTAGACCTTCTCATCTCGCCGCACGGGTAATCTGTCCTTGGCGGGACGCGCGACCTGCGCTTTCCCTTTGTCGAGTGCGACTCGCGCCTTGTGCGCAGCCTTGAGGACGCGGGCTTCGTGGTAAGGCTTAAGAATGTAGTCCAAGGCGTTAACTTCAAACGCCGCGATGGCGTAGCTGTCGTAAGCGGTGGTAAACACCACGTGGGGCTTGTCCGGCAGCTGGGCTATTTCCTTAGCCAGCTCTAGACCATTGACCCCCGGGAGCTTAATGTCAAGAAACACGAGCTCGGGGCAAAGGGCGAGAATTACGGCCAACCCTTCGTCAGCCGTCTCGGCCTCCCCTACTACTTCGAGCCACCCAAGCTGCCTAAGGAGGAACGACAGCTCTTGGCGCGCCGGCTGCTCGTCGTCAATAATGATTGCGCGAATGGCCACCTAGGCCACCTCGCGTCGCGGAATACGCACTTGACACGTCGTCCCGAGCCCAGGTACTGACTGGATGTCTAGGCCAAAATGTGGCCCATAGAGGCTGCGCAAGCGCTGGCTGACGTTGCTTAGCCCAATGCCGTTACCGCTGTAGACTGCGTTGTTAACGTCAAACCCTACGCCCGAATCTTGGATAGTGACGATGTGACAGGCGCCGTTAGTCTCGGAAGCAATATGCAGCACACCGCCGCGCGGATGTGGTTGGATGCCGTGCCGCACGGCGTTTTCCACCAGAGGCTGCAGGATAAACGGCGGCAAGAGAAAGTCTTCAGATTTAAGGTCATACTCTACCTGCAGCTTGCTACTAAAGCGCGCTTTCTCGATTTCGAGGTAAGCTTCTACATGCTCAAGCTCTTTGCTGAGCGTAACCATATCCGGGGGATGCACAAAGTTTTGCCGCAACAAGTCTGCCAAGTTAAGGAGCAGGCGCCGCGCCGTCTCGGGCTGCGTGCGACAGAAGGACACTACCGTATTTAACGCATTAAACAGGAAGTGCGGGTTTATTTGCGCCTGCAGGGCCCGCAGCTCGGCGCTCGCTAGTAGCTTCTCTTGCATGTCCTTCTCAGCTAGCTCTAGCTGCGTGGAGAAGAGGCTACCTAACCCTTCGGCTAACTGCCGCTCCACCGGTGTAACTGCTTGGCTCTTGGTGCGATAGAGCTTTAATGAACCGACTACGGCTCCCTTTAGCGTTAACGGCACGATGATTGCAGACTGTAGCGGACACCCCGGATGCGGACAGCCAATCTCGTGCGCCATCTGCGCTTCCTGCCGCTGACCGGTGCCCAGCACTAGCTCGGTCAAATGGGTCTGAATTTCTTCGCCCACGCGGTGATGGTCCGCGCCGGCACCGACGTGCGACAGTATCTCGCGCCCCTCGGTAATAGTAACGGCGTCGACCTCGGTTTCGGCAAAAATAATCTTGCAGGCCGCGGCAGCGGTGGCACTACTAAGCCCGCGCCTTAAAATGGGCAGTGTCTTGTTGGCAATTTTAAGCGCCAACTCCGATTGGTAGGCCGCTTCGCGCTCGCGGTCGCGGTAAATAGTCTCCTGCAAAAGCACAAAGAGCGCCACACCGACGGCGTTCATAAAGATCATGGGCAGACCGATTTTTTCTACCAGGGAGACGGCCGCCGCAAACGGGCGGGCTAGAGCCAAGATAATTAGCATCTGCATCGACTCACCGATAACAGTCGCCCAAAACCCCACGACGGCGCGATGTTTGGCCCGAATAAAGTAGCGGTGCGCGAATGCGCCGACAAGACCCTTAACCACAGTAGCCAAGCCGCAGGCAAAAGCCGTAAAGCCGCCGATGTCAATGGCGTAACGATGGAGACCCGCAATTAAGCCCGCGCCGATGCCGACTGTCGGGCCGGCCCACAAGCCTGCCGCGACTACCGCCACAGCCCGGGAGTTGGCGATGGCCCCGTCTACCGGAAACCCATGGTAAGTTCCTAGCACACCGAACAAGCCGAAGACGACCGACAGCAGGATTGTGCCCCGCAACGTCTGTTTGTCGCCGTACATGGCGCGGCGAAAGGGCTTGGCGTTAGACAACAAAAAGGCGATAACGAACATCAAGGACAGGCTGTTAACCAGCCCAAGGATAATCTTGATGTGGATTTCTGACATGGACTTCGCCTCCGCTAGGGGATTGTCGCTTGTCGCTTGTCGCTTGTCGCTTGGGGAGAGGCTTTAGGCTTGAGGCTGTAGGCGTGAGGGGAACGGGCGGTGAGCGGTGGGGCAATCGTGAATCATGAATCGTGAATCGTGAACTGCAACCGCGGAGTGGCTTTCCGCTTTCCGCTGTGAGTTGTGAGTTGTGAGTTGTGAGCGTGAGCAGCAGCCAGTAGCCAGCAACCCCTAACACAATTATACATCACCTGCCACGTGCCCGCCACAGCCACGCCACAGCTTGTCACGTTCCGATAGAATAGCGCGCTAATCACATAAGCTACATTAAAGACCAATCGTGTGAGAGGGTGATTACCCTTGTTGACGTTTGTCCGAATCACCGAGAAAAGTCTGGCTGTGTTTATCTGCCGACATTTGTGGCGCCATAACTTCGTTCGACGCACTTCCAATGATATTCTGCGCTCGCCGCACTACGCCATATATGAGGAAAACACCCTCGTGGGGTGGATTGGCTACAGGAGGGTCGGTAAAAGGCGATATGAGATAAAGCATTTAACAGTCCTGCCGGAAGCGCGACAGCACGGAATCGGGAGAGCCGCTGTTACTTACGTCGTCAAGCTGTTACGGGAAAGAGGGGCCGATAGCTGTCATGCCTACATTCGCCCCATCAATATCCCCTCAATTAGGCTTTTCTTTGGACAAGGCTTCCGGTGGACCAAGGGAAGCCGCATGCGGAAATACACTCTTTATCTGTGCCTGCCTGCCCCCTCTGCCGCTCAATCTGGCGGGCGACGCCATAGTGCCGCGAGCGCGAGCTTTAGCTTCGGCAAGCTTGGATGCACTAGTTCTTCGTCATCCATACCGCCGACGACAAGTGCGTAGACCCCGTCAGTTAGACTAAAGCATTCCATGGTCTTTTCTTCGGGGTCAACAATCCAATAATGCACTACACCCGCGCTTTGGTAGATGCGCATCTTTTGGAGCCGGTCCTTGCGCCCACTAGATGGCGACAGAATTTCTACAACCAGGGTTGGTGCGCCGTCGACCCGCGCGTGCAAGACCTGCTCCCGCTGCCGTGAAGACACATAGAAGATGTCTGGCTGAACTACTGTATAATTGCCAAGCGTGAGGTCTAGCGGAGCATTAAACACCTCGCCCGCCGGATCTGTCGCTAGGAAATAGTCCTCTAACATGCGTTGCAGGCGACGCGACACGCGTTGGTGCAACACGGTAGCAGATGGCTCTTTCACCAAGAAGCCGTCGAGCACCTCAAAGCGAACTCCCGGCTCTTCGGGTAGTGAGCAATAGTCTGCGTACGTCAATTTCTTAGGTAAGTCTCCTGCGTATTCCGTAGCCCGCTCATGAACCTCGCTGCTTAACGCGTTGACAACTTCAGACAATCGGTATCGGTACTGCCTGCCACTAAGCTCAATGAATGGAATCCTCTGCTCCCGCGTGTAGCGCCAGATAGTCTCAACCGACAGATTAAGCTCCCTCGCCAACATGTGCGCGGTGATCAAACTATTATCGACCATTGCCAACTCACCTCAACCAGATAATACCGCTGACTGCTGCTTGTGTCAAGTTAAGTTAACTAGGACGCATGTCGCACTCCTCCGTCCCTCAACGCCAGCCCGACCAGACTCTAGACATGACCATCAGAGCAAATCGGCAAGCATATCTAGTGCAAGTTGAGGGCAGTTCTGCGCTCAACGGCGTGGAGCTCGCGCAGCACGATGCGATGGAGATTTTAGATGAAACAATCGTGATCAAGGCTTGCAGCCAGTCGCACTATCCTTTGATTGAAATGCCCAAGGCGTGAAGCAGAAGCAATAGGAGACGGGTCTTTTCAGTCCTTAGCGACATAGCCCCGTGCGACACAAATCAAGATACTTTCGCAGCTCGATAATTATCTCGTAGTGAAGCTCGCTTAGCGGGCGCGGATTAGACCGGTATTTCTCGATGTTTCTAGCCCTAAAACCTTCGACGACAAAGAGCACTATGTCGATAGCTTTGGCAGGATCAAGGTCTGGCCGCAGATCAGAGAAGTCGATGTTCTGCACTAGGATTTGCAGATATCTTTCCACGTTCACCTTCTTCATCGCTGCGATTTTTTGCTCGACGTCTGGGGGACAGTCACACAGCTGCTGTGCCAAAAAGCCGTATTCGAGGGGATGTTGGTCCGTCAAGGCCCACTTCCGCAAGGTAAGGGTAACTATGCGGTCGAAGATTGTTTCACGCTTCAGTTCAAGCCCGTGCAAGAAACTATCGTTGAGGACTTGCGTGCAGTGCTCTGTGAGGTAAAGAAATAGACCCTTCTTGCTGCCAAAGTAGTAAAAAAGTAATCCTTTGGCTATGCCGGCCTCACTGCACATAACATTTGTCGATGCACCGCTGTAACCCGCACGCGCGAACTCCCTAAGGCAGGCGTTGCGAATTATTGCTTGCTTGCTCGGGTCGAGGTTACCGAATGTGCTCGCTGTACCCACACCTGCGGGCTCCTTTCAAAAGAGAATGTAGGGGTATGCTGTCATAATAGCATACCCCTTGCCCATTTACGAAAAATCCAGCTACTGAACGCGCATTAACCTAGAGACCGCGACCCCGCCCCACAGCACCATGGTCGCCGCGAATGCCGCCAACAGGGCCAGAGGCTGCCAAACATCGGCGAAACCGCCGCCCTTGAAGAACACAGCGTGTGAAACCTCCATCATCCAAGCGAGCGGAAACAGCTCGCTAAGGGATTGTAGCCACGTGGGGAAAATCGCCACTGGGTACATAATGCCTGAGAGAAACATCATCGGCATCATTAACGGCAGGCCCGCCACAATCCGAAAAGTGCGTTCGTCTTTAACGTAAGCGCTGATGGCGTAACAGAGGCCCATCAGACCAACACCGGTAAGAAGTGCCGCTAGCACGAGGAGCCAGAGCGAGCCAGTGGGAGTGATGCCAAAAAGGTAGACCGCAATGAGAACCGTCATGATAGTTGACGCCAAAATCAGGAGGGTGTTAGCTACAAGTTTGCCTAACACGACCCAGAGGCGGCTAATCGGGGCTAACGCCAGAAAATAGATAGTACCGGACGTCTTCTCCGCGATTAAAGTAAATCCGCTGAACACAAAGGCGTTTGACAATACTACCATCGCCGCTAGTCCCGACCCAAGCAGACGCAACAGATAAGTCGGGTCATTCATGCCAAGACCCCATGCCTCCTCTATAGCGAAGGCTGTGCCGTAAGCGTTTTGCCCGCCCTGTAAGGTGTCAAGCACTGTAGTGGTGATGTTCGCGAGTGCTGCGCGCGCTGCCGCCCCTTGCGTGTCGTCAAGCAGCACCGTTATCCTTTCTGTGCCTGCAGGAGCATATACCATCGCTATAATTCTACCCTCTAAGACAGCCGCCTTTGCTGCGTCTGCGTCGGGGAATACTACGGCTGCTACTTTCCCTGAGGAAAGCATGGTTTGGGCGATAGGGCTCCCTTCGACGACGCCAACCTTCAGATGGTTCATGGGTTGCGCCTGAAGGCCAGCCAAGTAACCCCACAGAATCACGACTAGAATGGAGTTTATGAGTGACATCACAAACAGCTTGGTCTTTAGTTGCAGCAGCATCTCATTGCGCATGATTCCTAGGAGTGCTGTCAAGTTCCTCACTTAGTAAGCTCCTTTCCGGTTAGCTTTAGGATTACTTCTTCTAGTGTTCTTTCACCGTTGGCCTTAAGCTCTGCCGGTGAGCCGTCAGCGATTATCCTGCCCTTGTCAATCACTATTACCCGACGACAGAACTTTTCTGCTTCCTCGATGTAGTGCGTGGT
>JAGXRZ010000038.1 GCA_018335585.1 Selenomonadales bacterium | reverse complement strand
CCCCCGGAAAAAGGGAGAGAGGGGAGCGCAGGAGATAAACGGAGTAGCTGCCGCAGTGTTCCCCGGCAAACGAGAAGTGCCCCATTACAATCTCCCCCTCCCCCGGTTAGCCGCCTCGATATAGCGGTACAGCCTGCGGCTGATCTCCTCAATATCCGTTTCCGCGCGCACGGTCATATTCTCCACCACCACCAGCGGGCCGCCCTGGCCGTATGCTCCCGCCGCTACCGGCTGCCCTGGCGGCTCCGGCGGCACCGTCAACGAAGGAAGGCTTACTTCCAGCAGGCTGCCAAGCATCCGCTCCGCCTTGGGGATAGCGTTTTTGATGCTCTCGATTAGCGGGCCGCTGAAATCCAACTTGTCCAAATCCTTCAGCGGGCCCTCTTTAGCCGGGGAAAAGGGCAGGAAAGACCTGACCCGGGCCACGACGCTTTTAACGCTGTCGGCGACCCTGGCGGCGGCGCTGGTGATGCCGCTGGCGATACTGGCGATCAGGCTGCGCCCGGCGTCAAAAAAGCTCTTGCCCAGGCCTGTGACTATGGAGAGCGCCTGGTTCAGGGCATTGCGGATATTGCCCGCCAAAGCGCTCAGCGCCCGCGTGATGCCGCCTGCCAGGCTCTCGGCCAAGCGCACCCCGCTTGCCACAAGGCCGCTGATCCAGTTTCTGATATTGTCAAAAGCGCTTTTAATCCCGGCGGCCATATTCGCGGCCGCGGTTTTAATGCCGTCCCATACGGCGACCACTGCGTTTCTAAAACCCTCGTTGGTCTTCCACAGATGGATAATGATGGCCACCAGCGCCGCTATGGCCACGATCACAAGCCCGATGGGGTTGGCTGCCATCACCGCGTTCAGGACCTTTTGCGCCACCACCGCTACTTTTTGCGCCGCGGCCAGGGCATGGGTCTTCAGCGCGGCCAGGTTCTTGGCGTCGGCCAGCCATTTCACCGCCTTAATCGCCGAGCTGACGCCGTTTGCGAGTGTGCCCACCAGTGTAAGCAGCGGCCCGAGGGCGGCGGCGATGCCAAGAAATGAGAGGATCAGCTTCTGCGAGCCGCCGCTTAAGTTCGCAAACCAGTCCACCAAAGAGCTGAGCTTGCCGATCAGCCCTTCAATGGCGGGCATGGCGGAGTTGACGGCCTGCATCAGAGAAGTCCCCAGCGGCTCAAGGGCCACGGCCGCTTTGTTCCGCATCACGGCAAGCTGCTCCGCGAAATCCATCGTCTCAAAAGCCGCGCCGTTAATCGTTTCCCCGCTTGTCTTTAAAGCGGATACCAGCTCTGACAGCTCAAAGCGGCCTTCTCTGATGGCCGCCGCCATATCCGGTCCAATGCGGGCGCCGAACATCTCCAGGGCGATGGCGTTGGCCTCGCCGGTGGAGCCTGCTTCCTTGATCCTTTTCGTGACTTCTTCCAGCGCCGCCTTGGTGTCCGTAATGCCCGCTTTGGCCATTTTACCCAGCGCGATGCGCAGGCCGCCCAGGACCAGCTCGGTGTTGACCCCTTCTTTTTCAAACTTCCCCAGCATGGCCGCCGCCGTCTCCAGGTCAAAGCCCATCTGCCGCAGGGGCGCGCCAAACTGCACCAGCTTGGCGTTAAGATCGTTAAAGCCGATGCCAGTGCTCTGGGATACCTTGAAAAGGTAATCCATAGTGCCCGCGGTATCGTCCGCCGCTATGCTCCAGTCGCCGAACAGGCGGGAGGAGCCGGCGATCATGCCGGAGAGCTCCTCGCCGGTGATACGGGAGAGGTTGAGCATCTGGGTAGACAGCTCCCGCAGCGGTTTCCCGGCCAGGCCCGTCCTGGTGTTGAGATCGGCGATGGCGCTGCTCACCTCGGCCATCCCTGCGGGAACGGTGGAGTAGACCGCCCGGAAATCGTCCTGCAAGCCTGCCAGGGCCTCCCCGGTAGCGCCGGTGCCGACACGGATCTTGTCGAAAGCTCTGTCAAAATCCGTTCCCAGCTTTAAGATTCCCGCCGTCGCGGCCGCGATGGGAAGGGTCAGCCCTGTTGTGAGCGTCCCGCCGATGGAGGTGAGCGTTTTGCCCGCCTTATCCAGGGTTTTGGACGCCTCGCTTAAGCTTTTTTGCAGCTCGGAGATATCCGCGCCGATTTTCACGACCACATTGCGCAGTACCGCCATCCCATCACCTCCATTTCGCCGGGACTTTGAGCCCCTTGCTCCGCGCGATTCCGATCAGCTGCTCCGTGGAAAGGCGGCTTGGCGCGGCCTTTTTTCTTCCGCTTTCTTTAAGCATTTTCTTAAGGCTAGGCAGCCGCTTCTGCCTGGCGAAGGCTTCGATGTGCCAGGCCAGGTAGATAAGCTCTTGCCTTCGCTCCGCTTTTTCCTCGGCGTAGCCCTCAAAGAGGAGCCCCAGCTCAAAGGGGGTCAACTCCCAAACTTGGGCCGGGTGCATTTTGAGTTTCTTTACGGCGGCGGAGAACAGCTCAGCAAACCCTATTTCCCGGCTGCCTCCACCGCCTGCGGGTTTCCCGGCTGCGCGCCGAAGGCCAGCGTCATCGCTTCGCCCAGTTTCCCGGCCACCGTGGTGATGTCGCTGTACTCGTCAATTAAGTCCGCGCACTTTTCCGGGGTCAGCTCTTTGTCCTCATGAAAAAGACCGGCGTAGACAATTGTCCGCAGGTCTTTCACGGAGATATTGTCGAGGTCAAACTTTGTCAGGTTCTTGCCCGTCAGCTCCTCGATTTTAATCAGCGCGTTCATGCCGTAACGGAGCGTCCTCGGTTTGTCCAGCTCTATGGTGACGCCTGGTTTCATGCCCTCAGTCCTCCCTGTAATACAGATTGCCGCTGCCCTCAAACTCGATGCTCTCATTGACCACATCGTCGGCGGCCAATTCAATGCTGTCGCTTGCGATGAGCGCGTAGCCCTCATAGCGTTTTTTGTTGGTGCCTGTATCGAGATACAAGGCCACGATGATTTCCCGGCCGAGCCTTTCCGACAAGTACCCGTCCGCCCAGTAGCTCTCCGCGGAGGCCGTAAAGCCCTTTACGGCGGGCAGGTGTTCCTTCCAGCCCTCGCTCGCAAAGTTGGTTATATCCGCCGTGTCCGCCGCCAGCTCGGCGCTCCAGTTGAAGAAGCCGCCCGCCTGATCAACTTTTACGCTTTTGCCGCTGACCGTCACTGTGTCTCCTTCAAGTAGTGGCGCTAAAAAACGTATCACGCCGCCCAAATGTTCTACGGTAAATCCGCCGCTCGCCGCGATGTCGTTGACGTACACCACAACGGGCGCGTTTTTGTCCAGATACCTTAAGGTTTCGTTTTCAATGGTATAGACCGTCCTCTGCGGGTTGCCTGCAGCGCTTTCCTTGATAAAGGCTACCGGCTCAGCCTCCGTCTGCAGGAACACCGCGCCTACTTTACCTGCTAAAGGCATGTTTCTTCACCGCCTTAGTTGTATTCCAGCGCGCCGGTGCCCTGGAACTCAAAGGAAATACTGACCGTGTCGTCCACCGGGTCCTCCACGGACAGGCCGGAAATATGGGCGCTGCCGGAATAATAGTTTGCCGCGTTGACATAGAGCCTGAGCGAGACTTCCGCGCCGTTTAAGTACGCCTCCTGCAGCGCCCTCTGGCCGGTGGCGTCCGTATGCACCGAGTAGAAGCCTTCGGCCGACGCCGACCATTCCTTTAAGCCGGCGATGAATTTCTTCCAATCGTCGCCGAGGGCCGTTACGTCAAGCGTGTCCGCGCCCAGCTCCAGCGACCAGCTGCTGATATCCATAACGGCGCTTGCGCCCAGCCCCAGTTTGCCGCTTTTACCTGCTATGGCCATGGTTTAAACCTCCTCAAACTGAAATTCAAATTCTAAGGATACGGAATAAAGCCCCGTATCCTGTTCATAGTCGGACACTTCATCCAGGAGCAAGACAGCGCCGATGGTCAGGCCGTTCATCGCTCCGGAGAAGTCCTGCAGCGCCCCTTGGATGGTCTTAGCCGTCTCTATCGCCTGTCTATATGACTTGGCAAAGCAGCTAAACTGCAGCCGCTGCTTCACAAAGCCGCTGTCCGCTGTCAGGCTGTGCAGCCGCTCTATCGAAACGGGGAAATAGGCCACGGCCGGAAGATCGCGCTTTTGCGGCAAGAGGAATGGGTAGAGCGCGCCCTTTAGTTTTGGCTGCAGATAGCCGCTGACCGCTTCCTCCAGTCTCATCATCTCACCCTCCCGATGGCTTTTAAGAGCTCGTCGTTTACCGCCTTAGCGACGTTCTTTTTGTTCTCGTCAATAGCCGGGCGGAGAAAGGGCTGGGCCTTCATCTTGGATGTCCCCAGCTCCACCGGGGCAAAATGCTCCGCCCCTTTTCCCCTGGTCACCACATGCTCGCTTTTGATATTGGGCTTGCGCACCTTGCTTTTCTTGAGCGTTAAGCTGTCCCGCAAAAGCCCGGTATCCACCGGCGCTTTTTGCTTGGCCGCCGCCAGCACAATTTCGGCCCCGGCCCCTGAGGCTTTGTCCAGCGCCTCCGCCGCCGCGTCGCCCAGCTGCTCCACAAGCTTCATGACCTCGTCCAAGCCCTCGATATGCGTTTTCAGCTTCTTTACCCGCAGCCGTTTAGCCATCCGGGACACTCTCCTTGCACATGAGATTGAGCTCGACGCCGCGCTCCTCAAAATTCAGCGCGGAGATAATCTCGAAAACACGCGCGCCAAAGACGACGCGCATTTTCGGCGTGATCCCGCTGCGATAGCGCATGGTGATCTTTGTGGAAACCTCCGCGTTGGTTTGGGCGGAAGCGAAGTACTCCTTGCCGGAAACCGGCGTAATGCTGGCCCAGACCGTGGCCACGTCCGTCCATATCTGTTCCTCCGCGCCAAAGCTGTCTCTGCCGGCGTTATATGCCTGAATCCTGACCCGGTGCCGCAGTTTCCCGATTTTCATCACCACTCCGCCTTTCGGTAGGAGAAGAGCAGGGCCTTGAGCACCTGGGTCAGCTCGTCGTGTTTCAAGTCGTTTCGCTCCTCAAAAAGCTTGGCCACGGCGTAGTAAATAGCGTGCTTGACCGGCTCGGGGACGCTTCCCGCAAACTCGCTCAGAGGGAAGCGGAGGACGCCTTCCACCAGCTCCGCCGCCGCCTCAATCAGGCTTTCGATGAGCGCGTCCTCGGCCTCACCGTCAACTCTCAGCCACGCTTTTGTATCATGAAGTGTGACCGCCACCGCGCCCGCCCCCCTTTCCAAAACTGGGCAGGCAGCCGTTTAGGACTGCCTGCCGTAAGATAAAACTACGCCTTTTGCTGCAATATCTTGATGGCCTCCGGCAGCACCAGCTTGCCGTCCACACGCTGGGTGGCGATGAAGCCTACCTGCCCGGTGGGCGCGAACAGTTCGCTTAGCCGCTTGAACACCCGGCCCTGGCGGTCAGCCACCCAGTAGTAGCCGAAGTCGCCGAACACCACCGTTTTGGCCCCCGCCTCGATTACCGGCACATAGGCCGAGGTGTACAAGGGGCGGTTGAGGATGGTATCGGGTGTTGCTTCCTTGATGGACGGCTGCCAGAGGTACTGGCCGGTGCTGTCCTTGAGCTTGCGGATGGCCTTGACCGTGGCGTCGTTCATGACAAAGACGGCTTTTTTGCGGTAAGGGGACTTGAGGCTGTAGAACAGGTCCAGTATTTCGTCCAAGGTGATGGCTGCCGCGGCGGCTGTGGTCGCGCCAACCTGCCCGCCGCCTGTGGCGGCGAGGATGCCGGTGGGTTTCCCTAGGCCGTCGCCCACAAAGAAGGCTTCCTCCTCCTTGGCGCCGATGCGGCGGGCAAACTCCCTGGCGATGTAGCTTTCCAGATTGAAGACGCTGTCGTTTAACAGCTCCTCGCTGACCTTAATCATGGTGGCCAGCTTGAAAGCGCCGATGGACACCTGCCCGAAGCTGTCGTCGCTTTCAGGGATCTGCCCCTCCTCATCCACCCAGGAGGCGGTGCCTTTGCTTGCCACCACGGGGATCTTGCGGTCGCCGCTGGAGGTGGTAATGACATTGGCCAGCTGCCGGAAGATATTTTCTTCCTCAAGGGATTTTACCAGAGTGCGCTCAAACTCATCAGGCACCAGGTAGCCGCCCTCGGTATCCTCGCCTACCTGCAGCGCGTTTTGGATATCGGCGGTGCGCTTGCCGCGCATGGCGTTCCAGAAGGCCCGCTTGTACTCGGCGGCGGCCCGGCCGCTCTTGCTCTCGCTGTGGGCAGACGGCTTGTTGGTGATGGGGTTATTGGTCGGCTGGGACAGCTCCGCGTCAAGGGCGGCCTGGCGCTCCAGCCGCTCGATTTCCCTGCCCAGCGCCACGACGTCGCCCTCCATCTTCTCGTAGGCGGCGGTGTCTTCTGCGGACAAAAGCCCGTCGCCGCCCCGCTTGCTGTCAAGGTAGGCCTTAGCCGCTTCCCAGGCCTTGGCGCGCTTTTCGCGCAGTTCCAGGATTTTGCTCATTGTGTTTGTCCTCCTTAAAATTTAGTGGGAAATTAATGAGAGCCGCTTATCCAGCGACTCGATGGGGGTACCTGTTTTCGGTTTTACTTTAGGGATTTTCCCAAGCAGGGAGTTGGCGACCGCCATGCGGCTGAAGATCAGGCCTTCTCCTGAGTCTTGCGGTTCCTCGCCGGATGTGAACAGGATTTTGTCGGCAAAGCCGAGTTCCACAGCCTTTTTCGCGTTCATCCAGGTTTCCGCGTCCATGAGGTGGGAGAGCTTCACTCTTGAAAGGCCGGATTTCAGCTCATAGGCGTTGATGATGCTCTCCTTGACCTCATCCAGCAAGGCCTTGGCGCGGAGCATCTCCTCGCTGTCGCCGATGGCGATGGTGCTGGGGTTGTGGATCATGAGCATGGAGACGGGGGACATATATACCTCGCCGCCGGCCATGGCGATAACTGAAGCGGCGCTGGCGGCGAGGCCGTCAATCTTGACGGTGACCTGCCCGGCATAGTCCATGAGCATGTTGTAAATCTGCGCCGCCGCGAAAATATCGCCGCCGGGAGAGTTAATCCACACCGTGATGTCGCCCGCGCCCGCCAGCAGCTCGCCTTTAAACAAAGTGGGCGTCACCTCGTCGCCCCACCATGTTTCTTGCGCAATGGGGCCGTTAAGATAGAGGGTGCGCTCTTCGTCCGAATTGCGCACCCAGTTCCAGAATTTCCTCATGTGCTGACCTCCTTCGGTTGATGGTTGGCAAAGACGCCCGCCTCAGCCAGCTTCGTCATATTGCCGTTGACCAGATACAAGTCCCCGCCCTCCTCGGCGGGGATGCAGTTCATATCCTCAAGTTCGCGGATGTCGTTCGCCGACAGCCAGCCGTTCTGTCGTCCCGTGGCGTAACCGGCCATCCTGCTTTGGTAGTCGCCCCGCAGCAGCCCGTCCACATTGAACCGCACAAAGTAGCGGGGCTTTTCCGAAGGCAGGAGGAGGGACTGCTGCAAAGCCTGCTCCCAGCGCACCACCCACGGGTCGAGGGTGTACTTGACGAATTCCAGCGACTGCTGCTCGATGTTGGAAAAGCTGGACTTCTCAAGGTCGCCGACCATGTGCGGAGGTATGCGGAAAATGCGGGCGATCTCGTTGATCTGGAATTTGCGTGTCTCCAGAAACTGCGCTTGTTCCGGCGGGATGCCGATGGCCTGGAATTTCATGCCCTCTTCCAGCACGGCGATGCGGTGGGCGTTGCCGCTGCCTTGATAGACCGCATTCCAGCTTTCCCGCACCCTTTTGGGGTCTTTGACGACGCCCGGATGCTCCAGCACGCCGCCCGGATTGGCTCCGTTGGCGAAGAAGGAAGCGCCGTATTCCTCCGTGGCCATGGCCATGCCGATGGCGTTCTTGGCAATGGCGATGGGCGAGTAGCCGATCAGCCCGTCAAAGCCAAGGCCGGGGATATGCAAGACCTCGTCCCGACGCAGCGTCACCGTCCCGCTGTCAGGGTTAATCCGGCTTTCCTCGGCGTCGCGGCGGTAGGTATAGGTCAGTTCGCCGTTTGCGGCTCGCGCCACATCCATCTTGTTCGGCAGCAGGGGGTAGAGGGCCATTATCTGGCCGCGCCCGTCCCGGATCACCTGCGCGTAGGCGTTGCCCCAAAGCAGAAGATGGCTCATCAGCGTTTCCCTGAACACAAATGAAGTCATCTCCGGGTTTGGTTCGCTATGGAGGAGGTAGTACAGCCGGTGCCCCACCGCTTTCTCCTTGCCGCCATCGGCTTTGTAGCGGTATACGCGCAGCGGCAGCCCGGCTATAGCTTCGGCCAGTATGCGCACGCAGGCATACACCGCCGTGGCCTGCATGGCTGTCCGCTCGTTGACCATCTTGCCGCTGGCGGTACCGCCGAACAGGAAGGAGAACCCGCTGCCCACGCGGTTTTGCGGCCTATCCCGCGTGCGGAACAGCCGGGAGAATATGCTCATAGGATCAGTAACCCCCTCTCATCATAGACTGAAGCGCCGCCATCGCCGGAGCCGCAGCGCAGGGCGCGGTCGAGCGCCATAATGGTCGCCACCGCGCCGTCGATTCGTTCCGTGGATTTTTCTTTGTCCGGTTTGATGTTGCCGGCGGGATCCGTGCGAATGAAGATATTGTCCATCATCCAGCGCAGCACCGGATGCCCGCCGTGGGCGATTCTTTCCTCCAGCGTCAGCTTCATCAGCTCCTTGGTGGGCGGACTCATGTCTTTAAAGCCCTGCCCGAAGGGGACGACGGTAAAGCCCAGCCCCTCAAGGTTCTGTACCATCTGCACCGCGCCCCAGCGGTCAAAGGCGATTTCGCGGATGTTATACTTTTCGCCTAAGTTTTCAATGAAGCGCTCAATGAAGCCGTAATGCACCACGTTCCCCTCGGTGGTCAGCAAATATCCCTGCTTCTCCCAGAGGTCGTACTGCACATGGTCTCGCCGCACCCGCAGGCCGATATTGTTCTCCGGCATCCAGAAGAAGGGGAGGACGCTGTATTTGTCGTCCTCATCTTCCGGCGGGAACACCAGCACAAAGGCGGTAATGTCGGTAGTGGAGGAGAGGTCAAGCCCGCCGTAGCAGACCCGCCCCTCGAGGCTTGCCCCATCCACCGGGAAGGCGCAGGCGTCCCACTTCGCCATCGGCATCCAGCGGACGGCCTGTTTGACCCATTGATTCAGGCGCAGCTGCCGGAAGCTGTTCTCCTCGGCGGGGTTCTGTTTCGCGCTTTCACAAGCCGCCCTCACTTTGTCGATGCCCACCGTAATGCCTAAACTTGGGTTCACTTTCTTCCACACCTTGGGGTCAGTCCAGTCGTCGTCCTCCTTCGCCCCGTAGATCACGGGATAGAAGGTGGGGTCGCGCTTCCTGCCTTCGAGGATATCTTTGGCCTTCTGGTGCGTCTCGTAGCAGATGCTCTGGTTGTCCGTTCCCGCCGTGGTGATCAGGAAGTACAGCGGCTGCCGCCGCGCGTCGCCGGAGCCTCTGGTCATTACGTCAAAGAGCTTGCGGTTAGGCTGGGTGTGCAATTCGTCGAACACCACGCCGTGGATGTTGAAACCGTGCTTGGAGTACGCCTCCGCGCTCAGCACCTGGTAGAAGCTGTTGGTCGGCAGGTATACCAGCCGTTTTGTGGAAGCGAGTAACTTCACTCGCCTTGACAGCGCCGGGCACATCCGCACCATATCGGCCGCCACCTCGAACACGATGGAGGCCTGCTGGCGGTCGGCGGCGCAGCCATACACCTCGGCGCGTTCCTCGCCGTCGCCGCACGTAAGCAGCAGGGCGATGGCGGCGGCCAGTTCAGACTTGCCTTGTTTTTTGGGGATCTCCACATAGGCCGTGTTGAACTGCCTGCAGCCGTTGGGTTTGAGGATGCCGAAAATGTCGCGGACAATCTGCTCCTGCCAGTCGATCAGCTCAAAGGGCTTCCCCGCCCAGGCGCCTTTGGTGTGGGAGAGGGCTTCGATAAAAGAAACGGCGTAATCGGCGGCGGCCTTGTCGTAGTATGAGCCTTCCGCCATGAAGGAGGTCGGCCTGTATTTTTTCAGTTTGCGCATAGGCCCGCCTCCTTGTTTGAGCAAAAGAAAAGAGCCTCACGAAGAAGCCCTTGTTTCCTGTTTATATATTTACTGTCAGCTATTTTCTCTCATCCGCATCGCCCGTCAGGATAAACCGGCTGTACTCGGCTTTGTGCTCCTCCAGGTACAGCACAAGTTCGTAAAAGCCGCGCACATAGGCTTCGTGCTGAACGCGCGGCAGGTCAAACATATTGGTGACGCCGCTGTCCCGGATGGAGAGTATTTGCTCCTTTATCGTTTCATTCATGGGCGGTTTCCTCCGTTTCCGCCGAATCGATGGTCGCCTGGCGCAGGATCTCCACATCGAAGCCAGCGTCCCTGTAGCCTTCGAGGATAACCGAGTAATAATAGCAGCTTGGCTGCCCCAGCGGCCTGCCCTCGTTCATGATATACACCATCGCGCTGACTGTCTTGCCGTTTAGCTCTACTTTCACCGTTTCCTTGCGGTAAAAGAACGGCCAGCCCTCATAGCGGTCGAGCGCCACTTCGTCAGCCTGGGTGATCTCCCAGACCAGCACAGGGACGCTGCCGCTTGGGCAAGGCTCCACCGTCGCCACCGCGTTTTCGCGCGCGCCCCGGAACAGGAGCCGCCAGCCAGCCATCATGCTTGCCCCCAGCACCCTCGCCGTGGGGCATCTGTCCGCCATCTGCTCCCGGTTTAAGTTGGAACCGTAGGCGATGTACAGCTTGTTGCGATTATCCATTGTCTATGCCCTCCTTGCTCTTTGGCTGCGGGGGCGGCTCAAGCCGCCCGAAACCGCCAGGCCGCCGAGCCGTTTAAGTGTGCGGTCAGGTGCTCCCGGCAGTTGGCGAACTCCTCGCCGATGAAGCCGATGCGGTTTAGGTAGGTCCGCATGGCGAACTTTTCGTTCTCGGCCTGGGGCTTTTTCGCCGAGGCGCATTTTTGCGTCAGCGCCTGGTGGTTCAAAGCCAGGGCGAGGACTATGTAACTTCTGATCTTTCCCGCGTGAAGCTCGCTGTTGAAGCCTCTCAGCTCCACCGTGCGGTTGCCGGTGAAAAAGCTGTGCAGGTTGAGGAAGTGGTAGCGGCTGTGGTGGTAATGCCGGTCGCGGCTTTCACTGTAGCCCTCGTACCAGATCTCCTCAATCGCCCGCAGGGTTTTGGGCTTTCTGCGGTTCATCTTCTCCACCAGCAGGCTGTCCATCTTCTTGCAGTAGCTCATCCGCTCCGGCGCAATCTGCAGCGCTTTGTAGAAAAGGTCATTCTTGCTGGCGATGATGTTCACGAAGTTGCGGATGCTGCGCGGCGTGTGGCTTCCCCCGTCAAGGTGGAGGTGGATGCCGCAGGTGGCGCTCGCGAAGGCTCCGGCCTTGCGCAGTTTGCGCACCAGCTCCTGCAGGGTGGCGATGTCCTCGCGGTAGGTGAGGATGGGGCTGACCAGCTCCACGCTGTATTCGCGGCTGGCCGGAACCCGCTGCCGTCCTTGCCTCATTTGGCAGGTGATGCTGCCGTCGCTCATGAACTTCCAGACCCTGCCGTCCGGTGCTGTGACCTTCTTGGTGTCGTAGGTGTCGGCTGCGCTCGTCACCGTTCCGGCGAGGTGTTCCGCCGCGATGCGCGCCGCCTCGCTTCTGGTGATGCCCGTGAACTCGATCTCAATCCCGAATCTTCCCGTTAGCATGCTGTTTATCCTCCTTTAAGGGCGTTTGTGGTGTGCCTTCCGGCATACACATATATCACTCTGAAAGGGGATAATAGCAAGCTATTTCTGCGGAAAAACCACAGAAATATCAGGGAACTTAGGCATCGGCGTCCACCTCCGTTTTGGCAGGGGCGCCGCTCTTAAACGCGCTGTTGCCGGAGAGATTTTTCAAAAGGATTTTCCGCGCCTCCTTGTAATCGTCGCCCACAAAGCCGAGGCGAAGGAGGAACACCCGAAAGGCGTACTTCTCGTTCTCCACCGCTTTTTCCCTGCCTGTGACCCGTTTCTGACCTTTCGCCGCCGCGCAGAGGGCGCCGATGAAGCGGGAGTAGGCGGCGACTGTTGCGCCGTCTATGCCGAACTTAAACCAGGGGAACTTAAGCGTCGTTTCCGTGCGCTCGACGGGGAGGGAGTCCGCGCCGATTGCTTTCTTGATCAGCGCCGCTTTGCCGGCAATCAGCCGGTCGAGGTTCTCCAGCGCCGTGTCGGTAAAGCCCACAAGCGGCATCTCGATGGTCAGCGTGTCGGTGTCGATTTCCTCTTCTGCCGGGACAAAGCCCATCTCCCGCAGTCTACCGAGCAGATTGCGTATGGCCGCCTCGTCCGTGCGCTCATCCCAGGAAAGGGTGCCGCCCCGGCTGATGGTGACATTGCTGACCACATAGGCGAAGCTTGGCGCGCCCTTGTAGACCGGCTCCCAGCCGAGAGCTTCTCCTGCCGCCTTGACGAGCGCTTTGCGGGCCTCGCCGGTTACATTGAATTTTAATTCCATTTTCATAAGCCTCCTTAGCTTCTTGGTGACTACATATATCACTCTGAAGCTGTGGAATAGCAAGTTATTTATGCGAAATATGAGGAATTATTGTGCTTTGGATTGCGGCTGCTCCACATCGCCGAATGCTGCCTTCACGCCGTCCCGGAGGAGAAATACATTCTCCGCGCCGCCCACCTGCTCGATATACCTTTTGACGATCACGTCGCAGAACTTTTCGTCCAGCTCCACCGTGTAACAAACCCTGTCCGTCTGGTCGCAGGCGATGAGGGTGGAGCCGCTCCCGCCGAAGGGGTCGAGCACGATACAGCCCGTCAGGCTGGAGTTGAGTATGGGGTAGGCCAAAAGCGGCACCGGCTTCATTGTGGGGTGGTCGGCGTTCTTCCTCGGCTTGTCAAACTCCCAGATGGTGGACTGCTTGCGGTCGGAGTACCAGGCGTGCTTGCCTGTTTTCCTCCAGCCAAAGAGGATCGGTTCGTGCTGCCAGTGGTAAGGCGAGCGCCCCAGCACCAGCGACTGCTTCTTCCAGATGCATGCGCCGGAGAGGTAGAAACCTGCGTCGGCAAAGGCCCTGCGGAAGTTTAAGCCCTCAGTGTCGGCGTGGAAGACATAGATGGATGCGTCTTTGGCCATCGCCTTTTCGGTCAACGTAAAAGCATCCAGCAGAAAGCGGTAGAAGGCTTCATCCGCCATGTGGTCGTTTTTGATCTTGCCCGCCGCGCCTTCGTAATTTACATTATATGGCGGGTCGGTGACCACCAGGTTTGCCGCCTTGCCGTCCATGAGCAGGGCGAAGGTCTCGGCGCGGGTGGAGTCGCCGCAGACAAGGCGGTGCCTACCTAAAAGCCACAGGTCGCCCGGCTTCGTTACCGCGGGTTTCCGCAGCTCGCTCTCCACGTCAAAATCGTCGTCTTTTACGCCGTCCGCAATGGTGTCCTTGAACAGCGCGTCGATTTCGGCGGGGTCAAAGCCGGTAAGCGAAAGATCAAAGTCCGCCCCCTGCAGGTCGGCGATAACCAGGGCCAGCTTCTCCTGGTCCCAGTCGCCCTGAATCTTATTGAGGGCGAGGTTGAGCGCCTTTTCCTTTGCGGCGTCCAGTTCCACCACCACGCAGTCGATGGCGGCAGCGCCGTCCGCCAGCAGTATTTTTAGCCGCTGGTGCCCGCCTACCACGTTGCCCGTGGTCTTATTCCAGACGACAGGTTCCACATAACCGAACTCCGCCATGGAGCGGCGCAGCTTCTCGTATTCCGCGTCGCCTGGTTTTAAGTCTTTGCGGGGGTTGTATTTTGCCGCCTTAATTCTTGTGACGGGGATTTTTTGTATCTCCAAACCTTATCCCTCCCTAAATGGACATAAAAAAACCACACCGGTTAAGATGTGGTTAAGACTGGGGCTATAAAAAATCAGTCATGTGATTTTTTCCCATAGAACAAGAAGAACCCTATCGTATTAAGCAAAATTGTCACCACAAGAAGCAGTGTGGAGACCATCGCCACTGCGGAGGACGTATCCATAAGCGCTGACCAATCCTCAATTTTCACCAGATGATCGGTATAGAAAAGTTGCATACAGAGGGAAACGGCGCAGGCACTGACGCTTGTTATGGATAAGACAGCCCAGTGTCTGTGATCCGTCTTATTACGCCGCATAAGATTGACAACTGGAAGTATCCATGCTATCAACCCAAGCGCAAGACTTCCCAGATTTAGCCAACTTGCTCCCATTAAAATCAACCCCTTTGTGAGACCCATATGTTTGCTTCTGAATTATAGTATACTCGGAAAAACAGGGTATTTCAATTATACCCTGATTGCTTTTTCACCGGTGAAAGTCTCCCAGCGCTTGACCGCCAAGTCGCAGTAAACGGGGGATAGCTCCATAGCGCAGCAGCGGCGCTCGGTCTGCTCCGCCGCGATAATGGTGGTGCCGCTGCCGGAGAACGGCTCCAAAACAATGCCGCCCCGGTCGCTGTGCATCTTGATGCAGCGCCAGGGCAGCTCTACCGGGAACATGGCCGGATGCTCCTTGTTGGCGCGCACCGTGGTCATCTCCCAGATACCCGCGTAGCCCCATTTTTTGCGTTCGTCTTTAGTCAGCCGCTTGACGAAGCGGTAGCTGTGCCCGGCGAAGGCCGAGAGCCACAGATATTCCTGGTCGTTGTACTCCTCGGCTTCGCCGTTCTTGCTGAAGGTTGAAATGTACTCGTACTGCTGCACCGGCTTGTTGGAAACGAGGTGATAAGGGCCGACGCCAAAATTCATCCCTTGCTTTTTCCAGATGCGGATCCAGATCGGGCGGTAGCCGTTTTCGGCAAACATGTTCACGGAATAGACGCTGGTCGGCTCGATGAACTGGGAGCCGGTAGCGTATAGGTCGCCTAAGTTCCAGCAGACGATCTCTGCGTATCTGCACAGGTTTTTAATCACCGGCCGGATAGTCTGAAACCACGGCTCGATGCCCGCCTTTTCATATTCTTTGCCCACGCCGTAAGGCGGCGAGGTGACGGCTGCCTGGGCGCGGCCGCCGTCCATGAGCTTGGCGAAGTCAGCCTCATTGGTGGAATCGCCGCACAGCAGGCGGTGTCTGCCCAAAAGCCAGATATCCCCCGGCTTTGTGATCGCTCCTTCGACTTCGATGCGCTCCTTTTCCTTGTCCACATCGAAGTCGTCCTGCACCGCCTCCTTGGCGTGCCAGCGGTTGAGCAGCTCATCAACCTCCGCGGCGTCAAAGCCGGTGAGGGAGACGTCAAACGCGCCCGCGTCAAGCTCCGCCATCAACTCCGCCAGCTTGGTTTCGTCCCATTCGCCCTGAATCTTGTTGAGGGCGAGGTTGAGCGCCTTTTCTTTCTGCGGGTCAAGCTCCACCACAACGCAGTCAATCTCGCTGTGGGCCAAATCAAGCAGCACCTTCAGGCGTTGGTGGCCGCCCACCACATTGCCGGTCCGGCGATTAAAGATTACCGGCTCCACATAGCCGAACTCCTCGATGGAGCGCCGGAGCTTTTGATACTCCTTGTCGCCGGGTTTTAAGTCTTTGCGCGGGTTGTACCGAGCGGGCCTTAAAAGCTCCGCCTTGATTTTTTCTATCTTCATCTGTCGCCCCTCCTGGCGGAGAGCAGCCTCTCCATCACGTCGTCCTGCGGATTGCCGACAAAAGCTGTAGTGCAGTTTTGCTTGACGATGTCGAAAATCTCGTACCAGAGAAGATTCGCCTGCTTTTGGAAGGACTGGCTCATCTGCACGAACGGGCTGGCTATCGCGCCGCCCGTGGTCGGGTGCTTGCCTAAAAGCCCGTAGGTGCTGATGGCTTCTTCGCACTGGATGTAGCGGGTGAACGCCTGGGCGTAGGCTTCAATCAGCCGCGGGTTGACGAATTTCTCGCAGCCGCGATCTTTTAGCCATTTCCACGTTTCAATGAACAGCGCGTCCGCGCCCAGCGGTTTCCCGTCTCTTTGCCGCGCGCTTAAGTAGTCGCTTGGCGCAGGCATATCCTCGCCGAATAAATCCGCCGCGCCGCCCAGTTCGCCAGCTTCAAGCAGCGACTCGGGAGGCAGTTTAGGGGGTTCCAAAACGCGTGCGGCCTTGCCCGCCGTGATTTTCTCCGCGAGGGGCTGCGGCTTGTCGCCAGCGCGCACGCGGCGGCCGCCCCTGTTTGTTCCGTCTTTTGCCACGCGCCCTCACCTCCTTGCCGCGGCGGGGCTTAATCCCCTGTTTGAACCGTGATTTTTTCGCGCGTGACCCGCCGCCCGTTGCCCGGGGCGAAGATTGTAGAGATTTTGACCGCCCCTACCGGACGCACACTTTTTGTTTTGTATTGACAACGTGCATATCATGCAGTATGCTGAATATACTAAGCAGCGAAAGGAGTGCAATGCCATGAGTGAAACTACAAATATCAGCATCCGGATAGATGTTCAACTTAAGAAGCAGGCCGAAGAACTTTTCTCGGACTTGGGCCTCAATATGACCACAGCTATGACTATGTTTCTTCGTCAGGCTGTACGCAGCCAAGGAATCCCGTTTGAGATTTCCCGTGTTCCGAACGCGGAAACAATCGCGGCAATGAGAGAAGCGGAAGCCATTGCTCGCGACCCAAACGTAAGGGGTTACACCGATCTTGACGCGCTGTTTAAAGATTTGAAAGCATGAAATATACCGTCAAACCCACAAACAGATTCCGCAAGGACTACAAGCTGATGGAAAAACGTAACTTGGATATGTCCTTGCTTGATGAAATCATCGCGAAGTTGGCACAGGGCATCCCGCTTCCTTCGAACAACCGCGACCATGAACTGACTGGTAACTATGCCGGGCATCGGGAATGTCATATCCAGCCCGATTGGTTGCTTATCTATCGCATTGAGAAAGATGTTCTTGTTCTTACGCTGACCCGCACGGGTACCCACAGCGATTTATTCTAAGCGTCTCTGCCAGCGTCCGCCTTCCCTGGCGGTGATCTTCGAGTGGCAGGAAGTACACAAAGACATGAGGTTATCGTTGTCGTTGGTGCCGCCTTGCGCCAGCGGCTTAATGTGGTGGACTTCCTGCGTTGGCGTAAACCGTCCCCGTTCTAAGCAGCGTTCGCAAAGCGGATGCGCCGCGCGGTAGCGGTCGCGCACCTTCCGCCACGTCCGGCCGTAGAGCTTGCGCGTCGCCGGGTCACACTGGTAGCGTTCGTATCGTTTTGCTTCCTGCTTGGCGTGTTCTTCGCAGAACCGGCCGTCCGTCAGCTTCGGACAGCCGGGGTGGGAGCAGGGCCGCTTGGGTTTGTAGGGCATCACTTCACCTCATTTTTGGCAAAGTGAAAGGACGCCCACCGTGTGACGAGCGCCCTCTCAGATATTTTGCTAACCGAGTATCAAGTACGTTAATTTTGTCAAACACAATCCCCATGCAATTGAATAGATTTAATCTTGTAGCGGAATAATCCTCCCGGTGCTTTAACTTCTATTTCATCACCGACTTTTTTTAACAACAATGCCTTGCCAACCGGCGATAAGTATGAAATATCTCCTGCACTTACACTGCTGCGGAAGGGACTCACTATGCGGTA
>JAGXRZ010000037.1 GCA_018335585.1 Selenomonadales bacterium | reverse complement strand
ATTTGGGACAGAATAGCGCGCCGTGATGCTTGGAAAAGTCAATGGAGCCGTCAATTATGCGCTCGTTGTACATCTTGACCAAGTTGCTCTCGCCGACTTTTCTATAGTGGGCAATGAAGCATTTGCAGTAGGCGCAGCACACTTCTAGGACGTGGCTGCCTCTGACCTTTTTGCTGTTCGGATTCTTATATATTTCCATAAAGAACCGTCCCTTTTGTTTCACGCCCTTCTCGCCTGTTTCCTGCAACACGCCCCAATCGTGAAAAGAACGCAAAATGCGACGCACCGCGCGAGATACTGTCTCGCGCTCTCCGTACTGCTCGCGCGCGCGCCGTTGCACATGTGCGGCGGCCACACTGCCTTGTAGCCTCAGCAGGCGACCTACTATGGCCGCAACCGAGGCCCAAAAGGGGTAAACCGCCATGACCATGCCCCAGTGGACGACAATGTGCCGCTCGCGCGGCAGGCGCGCTAGCAACTGCAAGCCTTCGTTGCGCAGACAAACAAGCTCTTTAGGCACCGTTAGCCACGTCTTGCGGAGAATCACCATCGTCTTGTCGCGGCTGCCACCTTTACCCTGCCCGCCTACGGACAGCTTGTCGCTTAACATTGCCTGCAGAGCCGCGTTAACCGCAGATCTATCGTTGCCAGCCATCACTAGGTATGCTGTCGTGTCGAGCCATTCCAAGCGCACTCTTTGGCTAAACCCGACTTGCCCAAGCCTTAGCATGATTCACTCCCCTTCCCTGCCGGCGCACAGGGCAGAGGCAAGTCAATCTGGACGAGCGGGACGATTAGCTCCGCGAGAGAGTTTCCGCCGTGGCAAACCGCGCGTTCCCCGTGCCCAATAAAGGCCTTGCCGGGCGGTGCGAAAAGCGGCAGAAAATGCTCGGGCAAGCCCGTGGCCGGCCAAGGCAGCGTGCCTGCGAACCGGTCTTTTACTTTATTGCGCAGAGAGGCGTCCGCATAGATGCGCACGCGCTCTCCCTTAAGTTCTGCTAGGCTGCCTTCTGCGGGAGAGCCGCAGCCTGTCGCCTCGGTGTTGCCGTGGTCGGAAGTGAGGTAGACCCGAAAGTCACGCTCTAGCAGCAGGCAAAGCAGGTCGCCTAGATAGGGCTGTTTGGCCCACTGCTCGATTTGGTTGTGCAGACCGGCAGTGCCGAGTTGTACGCCATGCGCAATTTTGTCGACTTTGTCGACTACAAGCCCGACAACCCGCACTTCTGGGTGCGAAAGCCTCTCCGCTACTTCAGCCAAGCTGCCTTCGCCTAATCCCTTGATGTACTCCACCTGCTCGGCGGCACACCCCTGCTCCGCCCAGAACAGCCGCCAGAGCGCCGGTTCTTTGGCGGTGGTATGGATGCTGCTCGGGAAAAACCCGGGTATCTTGCCCGCAAAAACTGCTTGGCGCGATACAGAAGTTAAGGTTGGCAGCCAGGCAAAGACCGCTTGTTCGCGAAAGCGAAACTCGGGCACGCGGGCTGCTAAGGCTCTTTGCACGATAAGCCACTGGTCCATGGCTAGCCCGTCTATTAAGAGCAGAGCAACCTTGGTGCGTTCGTCATGCGCTAGGTGGGCCAACATACGCGGCACGTGGTGGAGCATTACCGGCGGAACCGGCGGCAGGTTAGAAAGCCCGGCGTAGCGGCAGAGAAGCCATGCGGTAAAGGCCTCGTCCACGCTTGATTTTAGTTCACGCGCCGCAGCTAGCTCTACTCCCTCCCCGACGGTGCCCGGTTGGTGCACAAGTACTAGGAGTTCGGCCCAACCTCGCGCGAAGTGTAGCCATTCCGTGTATTTCGCGGCGCCAGACGGGACAGATGAGCGCAGTGTGGCCACCAGTTTCTCTAGCCGGCGGGAGCGGTCCTCGCCCGGTGCTGTTTTGATGCCGATGTGCAGCCAAGTCTTAGGCAAACGCGCCGCATCGTCGCGCTGCACCGCGCTTAACAGCCCCTCGGCAAACAGGTTGTCGATGTAGACGCGCACATCGTGGTGTGCAAAAGGAAGGTCGGCGGGACCGGGCACAGTATAGCGATGTTGTGCTGCTTCGCGTACATGCGATGCTTGCCCGCCAAGCTCGCTGTCGACAAACGTCGGCCACCGCTCCTGCAAAAAGCGAAAGAAGTCCTCGCGCCTTGTCACCAAGCGCTCTAGCGGCCATTCACCAAAGCACGCGTTTTGCCGCAAGAGCGTGACCAAACGCTCGTCTAAGAGTGCGGGCAGACACCGGCCGTAGTAGTGGCGGCGCAGCAACATACGCAGGAGGTCTGCCGGTTCCCTAATTAGCTCCGGCGCGACTTGATACACGTGTCGGAGCACAAAATCCTTGGTGGCGTTCTCGCTAAGCCCACTAGGCGCGTTTGTCGCGTAGGCCAGAGACAAAGCATCGAGGTCGCTCCTATCTAGCGCTGCCACTACGGGGTAACTCAGGCCCGGAAAGATGTCGCCTAGGTTAAAGGCCAGCCGCCTGCCTGCCTGCAACAGGTCAAACGGCAGCGTTTCGTCCATTTGGCCGTCCAAAGAGCGTAGCACAACGACGAGCTCTGCCTGTTCGCCCTCATCCCAACGCGCGCGAAACTTTGCTTCATAGGCATAGCGGAAGGCAACGTGATCCTCAAACGGGAGGAGTGTAAAGCCCCGCTCGCGAATGCCTGCCAGGACGCCCTCTTCCGACAGAAGCCCGTCCGGGTCTTCCACCAGGGTCAGCCGTGCGACGTGCGGCGTAAACTCCCTGAGGATCTTCTCGCGCCAGCTTAGTTCACTTGGCATTAGCTCCCCCCTACGCGCAAAATAAGCAGCGGCAGCAAAAAGACTAGGCCGTTGTCAGCCAGAAACAAAGGCATAATGCGCCTAGAACCGGCAGCCGCGGCCGCCACGTAAGCAATCTTCTCCGACAATACACCGCTGGCTCCGTCTAGCGGCTTAAGGCGCGCCGCGGGAATGCGCACCACCGTATCGCTCTCAAGCAGCCAGACGCGGCACAAAGTTTCGCCCCAGAGCTTTTCAACCTCCAGCACCTTGCCGATTGCGCCCGTGTCGTTTAGCTGTACCCAATCGCCCTGGTTCAAGAGAGGCCACTCCTAGAGCCGGTAATAATGCCCCACACAGCGCGCATCCGGGTTCCGTCCATGGCCAGGTTGGCATCCTTCGCTACTTGCTGCCACGTGACGGCTGAACTTTGCTCAAGCCATGCGCGCGCGCGCTGAATGCGCGGGGTTGCTGCAGCCGGCGCTTCCTGGATAAACCTCTCACCCATAGCCACGCTTATCGACCTAGGCACGCCTA
>JAGXRZ010000036.1 GCA_018335585.1 Selenomonadales bacterium | reverse complement strand
ACGCCTCTCGGACGATGACTTAACTTGCCCAAACACAAACCGCGGGGCATCAGGGCGTTGCAGCCCGACTAAATCCGGCCCGGGCAGGCTAGCTTTACGAGCCCGTCTGTCGAAACTCGTTGGCCATGGAAACATCGCTGCATGGCTGTCCTCTAAGGCACTTGCGGCAAACGCCTCCCCTATCTCCCAGTCCTTAGCCCGAGGGGACGATTCCAACTGATCCACAAGTGCACACAGAGCGAACCCGGTTGTTTCTAACTCGATCAAGTGCTGTCTAAGTGCTTCTGCCCCGTCTGATTCTGCTAGCTTCGTGGCGACACGACGCGCAAAATACTGCAAACACTCTTCTTCAGAAGCCGCAACGAAGCCTGCTACCTGAATGTTAGCGCTATCTGCCTGATACTGCAACTGCCATGGGGTCATTTTAGTGCTCTCCACTGCGGGTCAGCGCCTGGTCGTACCACATGGTGAGCTTCGCGTCTTCTTGCAGGATGGCGTCGGGGATTTTGCGCGCTACGGCGATAATGGTGGCGTAATCGCGCTCTTGCCAGGCTTTCTTAAAGCCGGCGTGCACCGCCTCCGAGCGAAAGACTTTGAGCCTGCGCTCGCGGGCGGCTAAGACCACGTAGTCGGCAAACTCCTTAAGCAGCGCTTTTTCGCGCAGCTTCTCGAGGTCGCCCGCCTTGTTGGGGTCGGGCACATACCAGCGGTCTTTGGCCTTAGCGCGCAGGGCGTCGTCGTCTTTGGGGAGGTTACGCAGGTCTTTAAAGTTAGTGGAAAGGTAGCTATGTATTTGGCTTGGCACCTCGCCCTTGCCGTCATAGCGCAGGAAGCTTTGCTCGAGCAGTTCGGACAGCTCTAGCGACTGCTCGAATTTCTGCCAGCCGCCGAGCTCCTGCATAAACTGCGGGTGAATTTCTTGGAAGGTCTGCGGTTTGGGCCCGAGCTGCTGCTTAAGCCACTGAATGGCCGAAGCCTCGCCGGTAATAAACACCTGCAGCTGCTCCACCCCGCCGACTAAGATGCGCTTTTTATCGTACTCGGCTACTTGCTCGGGTAGAAAGTACATGCCGTCGCGCTCGGAAAAGCGCTGCGCCAGTCCGGCGTAAAACTCGGCGGCAGAGAGCGGAATCATGACGCCGCGCTGCACGTGGAAGGCGACCATGCGGTCGTAAAGCAGGTAGGGCTGTCGCTCGGCAATCAGCTCCAGCGAGGATGTGTTCTGCTTGCCCGCGCTTTTTACTACCGCAACCGGAAGTTGCCGCATATGCGTGCGCACAAAGTCCCAGACGCCGGCCTCTGTGCCCGCCACGAGTTTAAAGCGCTCCTCCAAGCCGCCGTTAGGTTTGTAGGCGGAGATGACTAGGTCTTGCTTAACCGCATTGGCGCTTGTAACTTGCTTAAAAGAGCCCTGCTTCTTGTCTAGTGTACGCACGTCGGCGACGACAAACCCGGCGTGTTGTAGCGACTCCTGAATGGCGTTCCACACGCGATTTTGCGAGTTGTGAAACTCTACCGTCATCCAGCGCCCCGGCTTAAGCACGCGGTAGTATTCCTGAAAGCAGCGGGTCATTAAGTCTTGGTACTCCTTAAGCCCTTTCTTTTGCACGCTGTTCTCGATGGCCTCGGGCTTGTTGTTGGTAAAGACCTTAAGCCACGCTTCCCACAGGAAGTTAAGCTCGGAGTACATTAGGTTGCCGCCAAAGGGCGGGTCGGTGAAGATGTAGTCTAGGGAATTATCTCCAATCGATAGCGAGGAGAGCGACTGCGTGGTTACCGCAATATGCCCTATACTTGTTGAAAGAGCCTTGGCAAGTCTCCGTGTTTTCCCCGTCAACACATAACTGATACTCGGCTCACTGACAGTTGACCCAACATAGAGTGTGCCGCTCAGGACACGGTTTACTTGAGAATAGGCGTTCTGCAAAAACCGATTTAAGCGGGTAAAGCTCAGGGCCACGCTCTGAAGCGTAAACCGCCAGAACTGAACCATCCGCCTCTTATCCTGCATATCAGCCATTTGCCATTGCAGGGAATACGTCGCGACTTGCCGCGGCAAGTATAAATGATGCACGTGGGTGATGCCATGCGATACCCTAGGCTGCTCGGTGTTATAGCCTTCCGGCATCCGGTCGGTGGGAAACCAATAGGGGATATCGCTTTGTTCTATCTTGGCGATTACGGCTAGGTCGAACGCATCGGGCGTTTTTTCGTAGCGCTTTTTGCCTAAGCTATAGTTTACGAGCACCGGCACTTGCTTGGCTTGGCGCACGCTTTGGTTAAGCGCGCGGTCAAACTTAGTAGTCCAGGCGCGGTCCATGCGGCGCTTCGTCAGCAATGCGCCGCAGTGGGGGCACGGGAACTCGTCCTGTACTTTGCCGGCCGCTTTGTCTACTGCGGCTTCCCAAAAAACAACCTCCCGCGTGCATTCGGCGCACACAAAGACGTCGGACCACACGGTGTAATTAATGGTGCCGAGCGTAAAAGGCTGCGACTTAAGCAAGCCGCGAATGTCGTCAGCTGTGTGGCAGGCGGCAAGTTTTCCGGCTAACGCTTGGGGTAGCGTGGCGTGGCCCGTTTCTGTCGGGCCTAACGTGCTATACATCCAGCCGCATTCGGCTTCTACCTCGCGGAGAATGCGCTTGGCTTCGCGCTCAAACAGCTTTACGTCCACGGGGGTATTGTAGTTATAGGCAATAAAGGTAGCCGCAGGCGAAAGGTCGTTAAGCACGGCTTTCCTGGCGCCCAGTCCTGCGGCGTCAACTCTAAGCCCCAGGGACTCTACCGCTGCTCGGTCGCCGCAGAGCTGCGCCGCTACGCCGGTCATACCGGTGCCGCAGAAGCCGTCGTAGACTATATCGCCGGGCTCGGTGTAGTGCAGGATGTAGCGCATAATGGCTTTGTGCGGCACCTTAGTGTGGTAGGAGTGGGCGTTGTAGATGGGGTCGTTCTTGCCCTCGCTCACGTCCGCGGCAAAAGGCTCGCGCTGGTAGCAGTCGGTCGCCGGGTCGTAGGGCTTGCCGTGGTGTTTAATAAACTCGCCCAGAAACGGGTTCGGGCAGGCGG
>JAGXRZ010000035.1 GCA_018335585.1 Selenomonadales bacterium | reverse complement strand
TCTGAGGAACCAGAGGTTCTTCTCCCTCGCGGAGTTGAATGAGGCCATCAAAGAGAAACTAACGGAGTTTAATGCTAAGCCCTTCCAGAAACGTGCCGGAAGTCGTCTGAGCACTTTCACCGAAGAGGAACAGCCACTGTTGCTACTTCTCCCCAAAGCGCATTATGAGCTATCGACGTGGAAAGTGGCGACGGTGCAGTTTAACTACCATATCTCTGTCAACGGGATGTTCTACAGTGTCCCTTATGAGCTGATCAAGCATAATGTTGCTTCTCACGTAATTTGTCGGGGAGTTTCTCGCCGCCAATGGCGGGAGAGTTGATGAGCCAATCCGCCACCCACGTGACAGTTCTAACGCCAATCAACAGGGCAGCACATGCCAAGCGCTGTGGATAGTGTGGAAAAGCCCCCGAGAGGGGGGCGGGCGGGTTTACATGCCGGATCCACGCTGGCGCGCCGTATCTTGAGAAATGCGCGCTATGAGGTCGGCTTCGACTATTTCTGCGCCCGACTTCTTGGTGGCATGGAGCGCGTGAGCGCAGATGTGGTTGATGAGGCGTGGTATCCCCCGTGTATCGGAGTAGATGAGCTTAAGGGCAGATTCACTGAAGAGAGGTGTTGTGTAACCTGCGCCTTTCATTTGGTGGCGAATGTAACTGGCGGTTTCCTCGGCAGAAAGCCCGGCAAGATGGTACTGCAGCCGAACCCGTTGCGACAGAGCTTCATGTTTGTTGAGTCTTAGGGTCCGTCTTAATTCCGGCTGCCCCACTAAGACGAGCGAAAACAGCGAAGTAGAGTCCATGTGCTGGTTTAGGGCAAAGCGAAGCTCTAGGAGTAATGACGGGGCAACATCTTGCGCCTCATCAAGAAACACTACGAGCGCTCTGTCCCCTTGCTGCTGGCGTTGTTGCAAGGTCTTGTGAAAGAGATGCCTCGCCTTTTCAAGATGATACGGCGTTTCCTCGCCGAGTAGTCTTAGCAGCTCGCTGTAAAAGTCCTTTGGCTTCATGCCGGCTTGGACTAAGTAAATGGGATGAAAGCGCATGGGGTCAAGCAAACGTACCAGATGCCGAATTAAAGTAGACTTGCCCGCACCGACTTCGCCGGTTAATACCCCAAGCGACCCGTTGGCTAGCATGAGGTGTAACCGAGCTAAGGCCTCAGCATGAGCCTGAGACTCAAACAACATGTGGTTCTCTGGCCCTCTGGCAAACGGTTCAGTCATGGGACACCTCCTTGCCGGAGTAACTGAGCGGCGGCAAAGCTAAACGGCGCTGCTTCTCAGTAAGGTCAAAGAAGTTAATGTCAGAGGTCGCGGCGCATTCCTGCTTGGGCGCCTTTTCTAGCGCTTTACGGGTAAGATCAAGCACAGTGGCATCAGGAAAGCGTTTTCCTAGCAGCCATACTTGAACTAGGCTAAGGTCGAAGGGGTCAAAACGTAAAGTGACTTTCTTAGTACAAAGCGCGGGGTCGACTTCGTAAGTGTTGCCATATAGACTAATGCACGAAGACTTGTCTACCTTGCGTTCTTCTTCCCAGAGAAAAATATCTGTGAGCTCCACAAGCGACACATGACGCCTGACCCGCTCAGTCTTTGCTCGGTCTATGGGGGCCATCTTGGTGCCGCCATGTTCACGCGTATGGTAATAGCCGTCTACCCACGAACTAAAAGCGTCATTAAGTTCCGACAGCGTAGATAAGCGACCGTTCTCAATTTGCAGATAAGCCTCATGCTTGAAGCTAGTGTCTACAAAACGGAAAAATCGTTCGATCTTCCCACGCCCTTCAGGTCTATATGGCCTAGTATGGGAAAGCCGCATGCCAAGCTTGCCACAGATCCTTTCTAGGTGCGATGACGAGAATACGGCACCGTTATCGCAGTAGAGTTGTTCGGGTATCCCGTGCTTAAGAATCGCCTTCTTCAGCGCGTCCTCTAGTCGCGGCAGACGTTCATCCCAGTAGAATTCTCCATGAACAATAAGGCGGCTGTAGTCATCGAGGATGGCAAACAGAATAGCTTTGCGCCGCTTTTTAGGGTCAGACGGGTCAGGTAAGTAAAGCGTATGCTGAAAGTCTGCCTGCCAGAGGATATGTGCGTCGGGAGCCTCAAATCGTCTGCGTCCCGTAGGTTCTTGAAGGAGTTCCTTGCGACTTAACCCTAGCCCTCTAAGGTGCCTAGCAAGCGTACTTGATGCAACCGAGCCTTGTGAGACGGCATTGCTCGACTCAAGGATGTATTTGATCTGTTCGACACTGCGCTCCGGCCTAGCCCTACGCAGTTCTGCCGCCATTTCCAGAATGCTCTTGGGTATGGCTGTTGGGCCGCTTGTAGTCCTCGGCTCTGGCTTTAGCCCTTCCCAACCGTGTTTGCGATACGCTGCAATGTAGCGCTCTAAGCTGCGAATACTTATCCTAGTACGCACACCCCCGGGTACCGTGTAGTGTCTTGAGGCAATCTCCTCTAGTGTCGCCTTTATCTCCCCCGGTGAGAAAGGCGTTTGGCGACTGACGATAGGTGCAATGAGGCTGTAACGGAAAGCCGCGCAGTGTTCTCTAGTGTCCATTAAATTCTACTCCCTTCGCAAGCTGTCCTTATTGTCGCGGATTAGATGTACGAAAGCCATGTACATCTTTTGTGGGAAATTACGCGCTTCCCGCCACCGCCACCGACAAGTACTCAAGCAAACTCAAAGGACTTATTCTCTTCCACAGCGGGAGCAGATAACCCCACTCGTCTTTTGGTTTGTGTCCACCTTGCGGCAGCGCCACATTAGGCAGCCGTGTCAGCACTGCGTGCCATATCTTCGCCACAAACGTCTTTAGCCGCTCATCCCAAAAACGGACCCAACGACCTAGCGTGCGCTCGCTAAATGGCCCGCCGGGGATAGCGGACGTAAGCGCAGCTTCGCTCAGACTGATGCCGCACGCTCTGCTTTCTAAGACGTGTTCATGTACATCAAGCGCTATCTGGCTACCCTTAGCCACAAAGGGAGGCCACAGTGAGCTCGACCGCTTGCAGTTGCTGCACTTAAAACGGTAGATGGGGATGGTGAACTCCCCCCTCACGCTAAAGAGCCTTCGCAAGTACCTGCCATGCTTATGTAATTCCTGTGACTTGCAGAACGGGCAGGTGACAGGCCGGAGTCCTTCGGGGCAGCCTTCCTTGAAAAGTTCACAGTACCTCTCGACAGTCAAAGCTTCGCTCAGTATAATCATTTTGGGTGCAGACCCTAAGGAAAGAGCGGATGAGGCTGGCTGGCCACGTGGTTCGCTCTTTTCGCTTTTCCTCTCTCAAAAGCTGATTGGCGTGTGCCTCTACGCCGCACACGCCAATCATTATCCCAGAGCTCCGCTATCCAATGCAAGAAAAAAGCACTCGTCTACCGACAGGCAACGTGAGTGCTAACAGCATAAGGTAGACGTGCGCATAACCCGAGCTGTGATAGAAGTCTTCTTCCAGAATAGTAGAATCTGCTCGCATGCAAGGTTACACGGTCGGGAGGGACAGTACAGCACCGTGACTGACCATATGCCGGAGGAGCACCGGAAGTACGCGCAGTGGAACGCGCATCGCTTCATCTCATGGGCGTCTAGTGTGGGCCCCAGCACGGAAGTGGTTATTAGGGCTATTCTCGCCGCGCATAAAGTAGAGCAACAGGGATACCGCAGCTGTAACAGCATGTTGAGATTGACGGAGAAGTATCCGACCGAGCGAATTGAGGCTGCCTGCCAAAAAGCGCTTGGATATACCCCCAGCCCCAGTTACAAGAACGTACAGACTATCCTCAAGTCAGGCCATGACCAAGTGCTGGACAAGCCGACGAAAAAGGACCAGTCTGAACATGGTTTTGTGAGGGGAGCTAAGTACTACGGGGGTGAGGGCACATGTTAAACGAAGTTACGGCTCAGAAGCTCATCGATCTGCGACTTTCTGCCATGGCTGAGCATTTTAAGCGACAAATAAAGGACCAATCTTTCGACTCACTATCCTTTGAGGAGCGCTTTGGTTTGCTAACCGATGCTGAATGGGCAAGGAGGAAGAACAACCGCCTAACGAGGCTCATTAAGAAGGCGGAGTTGCATTTCCCGAGTGCGTGCATTGAGGACATTGAATACCACGCGGACAGAAAGCTCGACAAGGCCCTGATTACCCGTTTATCCACCTGCAACTTTATTGGCGATAGACGCAATATTATCGTCCTTGGCGCGTCCGGTGCCGGTAAGACCTATGTGGCCTGCGCCTTTGGCATTGCAGCTTGTAGGAACTTTTACTCGACCAAGTACATGCGCCTCCCCGAGCTGCTCCTCGATCTAGCAGTTGCCCGGCGGGAGGGGACGTATCGCAAGGTGATGAGTGCCTACAAGAAGTACAGCCTCCTGATCATAGATGAGTGGCTCCTAGTGCCATTGAAGGACAGCGAAGCTCGAGATTTGCTTGAGATCATTGAGGCCCGGCACAAGAAGGCGTCCACCATATTCAGCTCGCAGTTCGCCCCTGCGGGATGGCATGCCAAGATCGGTGAAGACCCCCTCGCTGACGCCATCTTGGACCGGATTGTTCACGATTCTTACACCATCGTTATAGACGGGAAAGACTCCATGCGCCACCGCAAGGGAATCCCCGGAGACGAACGGTAGAGCGAGATGTGGGGGCTCTGCCCCCACCGCCCCCGAGGTTTAACGCTTATCAAAAGCCCTACATTATCAAAAGTCACTCCGAGAGGCTGAGCTGCACGCTTCACTGCCAATGTCTCAGCTTTGCATAATGTATAATCTCTTAAATCCAATCGTAAGGAGGTTAACATTATGGATGCATTCCGACCTACCAAGCTGCATGAACAAGTTGAAAAAGCAGAAACGACATTAAGAGAAAGGGGCTATGCGGATAAGACTATTGAGAGTTACGTTGGCGTCTGGCAGCACCTGATGAAGTATGCGGCCATGACAAGTATGGCATCATGCACTGCTGAACTGCTGACTCGATTCGCTGAACAGCAATATGG
>JAGXRZ010000034.1 GCA_018335585.1 Selenomonadales bacterium | reverse complement strand
CCCCCGCCGCGACATGGAAGTCTTCTTAAAGATAATGAGTATGGACGAGAGCGGCTTGCTGGCGCGCGCCGATAGGGCAGAGCTAGATAAGCTAGTGCGCGACCAGTGCGGCTACACTGCGCTGGAATACCGCAAGCTGGCAGCGGACGAAAAGGCCAAATTACGCAAGCAAGTGTTTGGTAAGCTAGGTTACGACGCCAAGATTAAACTCGGCCTGCGCCCCGAGCAGTTTACCCGGCCTGCCGACGACCACGCTTGGAACGAAATTAACCATCACCTTGGCACCAGGGCCTTTACCCTGCAAGACCTTGTACGCCAGTTGTCGATTAAACGCTTCGGCAAAAACGCGGTAATTGGCGACTGTTTCTGCGGTGGCGGCTCGGTGCCGTTTGAAGCCGCGCGCCTGGGGCTTGACGTCTACGCCTCGGATCTGAACCCGATTGCGGGACTGCTGACGTGGGCAGCCATCAACATCTGCGGCGCTAGCGATGCCGAGATCGCAGAGATTAAGCAGTTTCAGCAAGAAGTTTACGACGCGGTAGACCAAGAGATAACCGCCCTGGGGATCGAACACAACGAGCAAGGTGACCGCGCCCTATCTTATATCTACTGCGTGGAAGTGAAATGTCCGGAATGCAGCGCGGTCGTCCCAATGCTCCCCTCGCTTGTGGTCGGAGAGCGAGCTGGGAGCGTGGTGGCGAAACTCCGCAAGCAGGGAACCCGCTATGACATCGACATAGTTTCGGATGCTACCGATGCCGAGATGAAGGAAGCCGAAGCCAACGGAACTGCAACCGACAACGGCTTGTCCTGCCCTAATTGCGGCAAGTCCACACCTCTAAGCGTGTTGCGCCGCGACCGCCGCGATGAGAATGGCAATATCATCTACGGTTTGCGTCCATGGGGGAAAAGCGAGTTTGAACCGCAGCCTAATGATGTGTTTCAAGAGAGGCTCTATGCCATCCGCTATGAACAAGAGTACGTCGAGAATGGCAAGTTAAAGACCAGGCGCTATTATAGAGCCCCCAATGCGCGCGACCTCGCCAACGAGGACAGAGTGCGGCGCATCGTCGCCGAGAACATCGTCAAGTGGCAGGAGCAAGGGCTTGTGCCAAGTATGGCGATTGAAAGTGGCGATGAAACCGACCGTCTCTACCGAGAGCGCGGGTGGACGCATTGGGTCAATACTTCGCATCCGCGTCAGATTTTTATTCTAAGTAGATTCGTTGACAAGTCTTTATCGGCAAATAGTCAGCTAACTAGGACTGCGATGGTTCTTGGCGTAAATAAATTGGTTGATTATTGCTCTAGACTCTGCAGATGGAAGCCAACGTCAGACAAGTCTGAACAGACGTTCTACAATCAGGCTCTGAACACGCTGTTTAACTTCTCCGCACGAAGCCTGACTATGTTAAGCACCTTATGGTTGCGGAATCCTGAGCAACACGTAACTTGTTCAAAACCTAGAATCCGTGCCATCGACGCCAGAAGTGTCGATGATCATGCGACGATCTGGCTCACCGACCCCCCGTACGCTGACGCTGTCAACTACCATGAACTTTCCGAGTTCTTTTTGGCTTGGGACAAGCGCCTCTTAAAAGAGGCCTTCCCCGAGTGGTATACCGACAGCAAGCGAGTGCTGGCCGTGCGCGGGGGAGAGGGCTTTGCGCAAAGCATGATTGACATCTACGCTAACCTGACCGCGCATATGCCCGACGACGGCCTGCAAGTCGTTATGTTTACGCATTCGGATCCTGCGGTATGGGCGCAGCTGGCTTTAATTATGTGGAAGGCCGGCCTAAAAGTGACCGCGGCTTGGAACATCGCCACCGAAACCGACGCCACTGGGCTTAAAAACGGCAACTACGTTAAAGGCACGGTGCTGCTTGTCCTGCGCAAGCGCACAGGCCGAAGCGAGGCTTTTCTCGACGAAATAAATGCCGACATTAAGGCCGAGGTCGTGCGCCAAATCGAGAGCATGCGAAAGCTCGACACTAAGGAAGACCCGAACTTCGCCGACCCCGACTATGTGTTGGCTGCCTACGCCGCGAGCCTAAAAGTGCTAACCGCCTATGCGTCAATTGGCGAACTTAACCTCGACCATGAGCTAGACAAAGCAATAAACGACTCCAAGAACTCCCAAGTCGTCGCCTTAATTGAGCGGGCGAAGAAGCAAGCTTACGACTGCATTATCCCAGCGGACTTTGACGCGTACTTGTGGAAAGAGCTTTCACCAGCCGAGCGCTTTTATATTAAGGGCCTCGAGTACGAGAAGCACGGCGGCTACCAAATCTCGACCTATCAGGAGTACGCGCGCGGTTTCGCTCTAAGCCACTATAGCCGCCTGATGGCGAACGAACGCGCCAATACCTGCCGCCTAAAAACGCCCTCCGAGTTTGCCATGCAAGCGTTTACCGAGGTGCCGCGCTTTGAGGATTCGCTGCTTAGGCTAGTTTTGGCCGCCATTCACATTTCCCTTAAGGAAGACGACCAGCCCAAGAAAGGCCTGTGGCACCTAAAAAACAACCTGCTGGATTATTGGGCCAAGCGCGATATGCTAAAGCAGCTGCTTACGTTCCTTAGGGACACGCGGGACATCGCCAACATGCCGCACTGGCAAGCCGCAGCACAGATGGCCGAGCACATCTACGTACTCGTAGACAACGACCACATCTGAGGTGAACAATGAACCGCTATTCATCCCGTACCGGCAAGTTACGTGAGCAGTTCCTAAACGCCAAACTGCAGGGTGCAGTGAGCTATGACCGCATCGCCGGCTACTTTTGCTCGTCCATACTGGAAGTAGCGGGCGAAGCGATTGCGGCGGTGGCAGACAAAGTAAGGGTAATCTGCAACTCAAACCTCGCCCCGGCCGATGTCGCCGTCGCCAAGCTCGGCCTGCGGCAAGAGTGGAATGACTTTAAGCCGGAGGAAGTGTATGCGACCGCGGGCGCCATGGCCCGCCTAAAACAGCTCTACGCGTTGCTTAAGTCCGGCAAGCTGGAAGTTCGCGTTCTACCCGACGAAGTATACGGCCTGATGCACGGCAAAGCCGGGGTAATCACCTATGCCGACGGCAACAAGACCTCGTTCCTAGGCAGCATTAACGAGACTAAGAGCGCCTTCACCACCAACTACGAGTTGGTGTGGGAAGACAGCGACCCTGCGTCTGTAGCGTGGGTACAGGCGGAGTTCGATTTCTTTTGGCATAATCCTCACGCCGTGGCGCTTTCTGAATATGTCATCGAAGACGTAAAGCGCATCGCCGAGCGGCGCACGCTTCCTTTACACGCGTGGCGCGCCGGGACGGCCGAGCCGATTGCCGCCGTAGCCGCCGAGGAACCAATCTATAGAAACGAGTTTGGCCTCTGGGCGCACCAAAAGTATTTTGTCGCCCGCGCCTTCGAAGAACATAAGCAGCGCGGCGGCGCGCGGCTCTTGCTTGCCGACCAAGTGGGGCTAGGCAAGACTGTGCAGTTGGCCATGGCGGCAAAGTTAATTGCCCTCTACGACGAAAAACCCGTACTGGTCATCGTACCCAAGACGCTCCTCTGGCAATGGCAGGACGAGCTTAAGACGCTGCTCAACCTCCCCTCTGCCGTTTGGACAGGCCGCTTGTGGGTTGACGAAAACGGTTATGAGTACCCAGCCGACAGCACCAAGGCTATAGTTAAGTGCCCGCGCAAAGTAGGGATTGTTTCGCAAGGGTTGATTACGCGCCGGTCGGAAGCGGCTGAGCTACTAAAGTCGCTACGCTTCTCCTGCGTAATACTAGACGAGGCACACCGCGCCAGGCGCCGGAACCTTGGCAAAGACCCCGATAAACACAAGGCCGAACCGAATCATCTGCTAAACTTTATGCGCGAAATTACGTTGCGCACCAAAAGCCTGCTCCTCGCTACGGCCACGCCGGTGCAAATTGACCCTATTGAGGCTTTTGACTTACTTGCCGTGTTGGGCCTCCCCCCCGAAGCAGATAAGGTGCTAGGCGACAACTACAGCGTGTGGCGCAAGACGCCGGGCACGGCCATTAAGTACATTCAGGGAGAGGAGCAGGCTCCGACAGCTGAGGCCGAGGCATGGGAGATAATGCGCAACCCCTTCCCCCCGCGCCGTGAAGACAAGAGCTTTGCGATTTTGCGGGAGCAGCTAGAAGTTGCCGACGACCACAGCGTGCTCGCTCAGGCTGTTTATGGCGAGCTCACCCGCCCGCAAAAGAACAGGGTGAGAAAGATTTACCAAGACGATAACTTTATCGAGAACCATAACCCCTACATCCGCGCCATCGTCCGCCGCACGCGCGATTATCTGGAGAACACTCGGAACCCCGATACAGGCGAACCCTATTTGCGCAAGATAGAGGCGATATTGCTGGGCGAAACAGACGAAGAAGCCCTCGAGCTTTCCGGCTACTTAGCGCAAGCCTACGCCATTGCCGAAGAGTTTTGCAGCCTGCTATCGTCAAGAGTAAAAGGCGGCGGCTTTATGTCCACCCTGCTCTTAAAGCGCATCGGCAGCACTATGGTGGCCGGCCAGAATACCGCCAAGAAAATGCTGGCATGGACGGAGGCAGGGAAGGAACAACTGCGCACACTCTACGACGAACTCGGGGAAGCGGACGACGGTGACGATGACGAAACCGAGGAGACCGCATTTAGTGATATTAAGAACCTGACACCGGACGAAATCGAGTGCCTCGGCAGGCTTGTCGCCGTATTGAACGCGAACAAAGATACCGACCCAAAATACAGCCGCGTCAAGGCCATTCTCACAGAAGGAGTCGAAGGCGAAGGCGGTTGGCTGCGCAAGGGCTGCATCTTGTTTTCCCAGTACTTTGACAGCGCGGTGTATGTGGCAGAGCGGCTCTCGCGCGACTTACCAGATGTCCCTATCGGCCTTTATGCAGGCGGCGACAAGTCGCGCCTTTACCTAAATGGCTCATTTAGGAAAGAGAGCAAGGATCAGATTAAACGGCTGGTAAAGGCACGTGAGCTGCGGCTCCTTGTCGGCACAGACGCCGCTTCTGAGGGGCTAAACCTGCAGAGCTTAGGCACGCTGATAAACATCGACCTGCCGTGGAACCCCACCCGGCTCGAACAGCGCAAAGGACGCATCCAGCGCATCGGTCAGGCGGCGGAGCGTATTTACATCTACAATATGCGCTATAAAGATTCTGTCGAGGACAGAGTGCACGCCAAGCTCTCGGATAGGCTGCAGAGCATCTACACGCTGTTTGGGCAAATCCCCGATGTGCTGGAAGATGTATGGATTGCCATTGCCCAAAGGGACGAAGCGCGTGCCGAGCTGACCATCAGCAAGCTACCTGTGAAGAACCCGTTTGTTCTAAAATACGAACAACGCATCCCGAGCTGCGGCGACTGGGAAAAGTGCGCAGTGGTGCTCGATAAGGCTGAGGAACAACAGGAGCTTATGCGTGGGTGGTAGCCAAAGACAGCCCTGCGTTATAACAACTTTTTGAACTGCTCTATGGTAAGTCCAGCGTCCTTTATTATACCAGCCATGGTAAACGCATGAACAGGGTTTGCTCTGGTGATGATGCGTTCGCCATTAGTCAAAGTAATGTGCTTGCCTTCACGCGCAATACAAAATCCCGCCTTCTGAAAAGCTTTAACAGCCTGGCGATGGTTGACCCCCGGTAATTTAGACATTTGCTACTTCTACGTACCGGCAATCTTTGTCTTTCGTCAGTAGATCAACTGTCTCCAAATATGACTCTATGGCATCCTTAACGTTCTCAAGTGCCTCCGCCTCTGTATTACCTTGTGACCAGCAGCCAGGTAGTCCCGGAACCCAGACAGAATACCCCTCTTCGGTCCTCTTTAGATTCACTTTGTATCTCATGGCGCACCTCCAAGCATGCATGCCCTATTGCGCTTATTTTACCGCCTATTAACGCATAGTGCAAATTGAAAACTCCCTAAGCGTTTTGCGTTGCTAGCTTTTTTCTCAACCAACCGCTGTGTTCAACAAAGGGAACAGGGGCAACGCCGTGGTTTTTCGGGCATGCTAGCCACTAGACATCCATAATATGACATCTGGGCCTGTATAAGGGCGTAGTCATCCCTTGGCGCTGATGCTAGGTTTTTGATTCGATTAGACCAGCAACTCTACGCTGCCTTCACTAGGCTCCGCATTTTATCGTGCTGATTTGCTCTTATTCGTCCTACGGCCATTGCCAGCATTACGGCCAGCGCTAGCGTGCACCGCATTGTCATTTTTCGCAACCCACGGAT
>JAGXRZ010000033.1 GCA_018335585.1 Selenomonadales bacterium | reverse complement strand
GATTATGTGTCTGGAAGAAGGGATTCTGCAAACTTATCTTGACGCCGAATTAGACGTGCAGCAGGCCGGAGACGTGGCGGCTCACTTAGCGGAGTGTGCCGCATGCCGTGAACGTCTGCGTAGTTTAGCAGAACTTGCCAATTGCACGGCGGTTTCCTTAACATCGTACATGCAAGCAACCGCAGCTATAAGCCGCCCTGAGCACGTCATCCCCATGAGCTACTTGCGCCATCGTCAGGCATCCCAAAACAAACAGAGGAGGCTAATTAGCATGATGCAAAAGTATAGATGGCTGACCGGCGTAAGCGCAGCGGTCCTAGCGCTTGCGCTCATCTTAAGTTCACCGCCGGGCCGCTCTCTAGCCGCGCAGTTTCTGAACATTTTCCGCATGGAGAGGATACAGCTCGTCGAGATCACTTCCGCGGACATGCTGGAGTTAGGGCAGCTACTTGATAACTTTCACGGCGAGGGTGGCACCGTCGACATCAGGAACTTCGGCCGCGTGCAAGTTACTGTTCCGACCGCCGCCGACTGGAGGGTCGAAGCCGATCCCTCACAAGTCGAGGGGTTAAGCGGCGTTAAGCTTAATCTGCCCGCTACGCTCGCCGGTCAGACGCGGACCGAGATTATCGTGGAGCAGGCCCCGACTATCACCTTTACCCCCGATGTCGAGAATCTTAACAACTACTTGCGCCGCAACAGCGCTGTGGTGCTGCCGCAAGCCTTAGCGGGGCAATCCGTTATCTTTAACATTCCACCCGTAATCCGGGCGCAATACTTTGGTCCCACGGGGCAAGGGTTCGCCATTTATGCTGCCCGCGACCTGACGATAGAAGCTCCGCCGGGGGTCGACATTGCCTATCTGCGCCAGGCGCTCGTGCGGGTGCCCTTCCTGCCGGAAAACTTTCGCCGACAACTCGCCGATATCCACGACTGGCGGCAAACCCTGCCCATCCCTGCATTACCGGGTATGAGCTGGACAGACACTACAGTAAACGGCAGCCCCGCCGTCTACTTCATGAATGAGGTCGACAGGACTGTCGTCCTAGCGTGGCGCGAGGGCGGTAGCTGGAGGGCCATTAGCGGTCTGTCCCTAGAGGCGGCATTAAGCATCGCGGGGGAGATAAGGTAGTGGCGATTATTAAAGTTACGCATCTTACCAAGGTCTACGGCCAACAAGTAGCTTGCCGAGACATCTGCCTCTCCGTGGAGGAGGGGCAGATTTTCGGGTTCCTTGGCCCCAACGGCGCCGGCAAAAGCACCCTGGTTAAAATGCTGGTCGGCCTCGTCTACCCTACCGCCGGGGAGGCCGTGGTTGCGGGATACGCGCCGGAGGATGTGCGGAGTCGACGGCAAATAGGCTTCCTGCCGGAGAACTTTCGCTTGCACGGTTGGCTAAAGGGGCGAGAACTCGTCAACTTCCACGCGCACCTCGCAGGCTTAGACCACAGGGCCGCTAAGCGCAGCGCATCAGCGGCCCTAGAGCTGGTCGGTCTGGCCAAAGAGGGTGAAAAGCTCATTGCAAATTACAGCAAGGGAATGCAGCAACGGCTGGGGCTGGCCGCGGCGTTAGTAGGGGACCCGCGCGTGGTGTTTTTAGATGAGCCCACCTCAGCGCTCGATCCGCTTGGACGACGCGAAGTGCGAGAGATTCTCCTCTCGCTTAAAGCGGCCGGCAAAACTGTGTTTTTGAACAGTCATCTCCTAAGCGAGGTAGAGCAGGTCTGTGACCGTGTGTCGATCATCAATCACGGTATTGTGGTCGCCGACGGCAAGCCGCATGAACTGCAAGCCGCATCAACCGCCGTCGCCATAAAACTGCGCGACCTGCCTGTAGTGCTCGCTGTGGAATTGCAGACAAAGTACCCCGACCTGCAAATAGAGGGGGACTTACTCACGTTGCGCACCTCAAGTCCCGAGGAAGTCGCCGATGTCGTGGCCAAACTCGCGGCACATGGCTGCCGCATCTACGAAGTGACGCCACACCACAATTCCCTTGAGGACGTTTTTGTCCGTTTAGTGCAGGAGGGCGAAAAGACATGTGGTTGATGGCCGTCTTTACATTTAAGGAAGCTTTGCGCAAGCGAGTCGTTCTTGTTGCTGCGCTTCTCACCCTAGCCTTTCTCACCCTGTATGGTATCGGCCTACACTTTATGGTGGGGACAAATGCTAGGATTGCCGACCCGGCCGCCGCCGATGTCTTTGAGCTTATAGAACCACTTGTCCTCTTCAGTATGGGGATTTACCTCGCCAGCTTCTTGGTCGCGGGTTTGGCAATCCTTGCCGCGGTAGGCAGTATTGCCGGGGAAATAGAGAACGGCACGCTTTATCCGCTGGCGGCGCGTCCCCTTACCCGCCGTGACCTGCTGCTGGGGAAATACTTCGGCTTGGCAGCTATGCTGGTCACTTATGCGGCTTTATTCTTTCTTGCGCTTGTCGGCCTAGTGTACTGGCAGACAGGTCTGCTCCTGCCGGGTCGTTGGGTGGCGCTCGCCCTATTTGCCTTAAAGCCGTTAGTGCTTTTATCCGTGACTATGCTTGGGACTACAAGGCTCCCTACCTTGAGCAATGGCGTCTTGGCGTTTGGCCTGTACGCGCTGTCCGTGATGGGGGGCATGATCGAACAAATTGGGGCCATGCTAGGTAGCACCGCCGCCATCTATATCGGCGTCATTACGAGCCTCATACTGCCTGCGGACGCAGTGTACCGGCGGGTGGTGGCAACGGTAGTAAATCACCTGTTATTGCAGGGGACCTCCCCTGACATGGTCTTCTTTAACCCAGCCCATGTCTTTGGCCCGTTTGGCAGTCACTCGACCCCGAGCGACTGGATGCTGGTCTACACAGCAGGATACATTGTTGTTATGCTCACGCTGGCGATACGCATCTTTAATCGCCGCGATGTGTGAAGGAATGTCGGCGGTCCACTGCGGCGCGACGGACAAAAGAGAGCAATAGTTTCTCGGGAACAAAAGGGACGGTTCTTCATGGAAATCAGCTGCCCGCTTGTAAGCTGCTAGTCCTCCTGCAACGCCTGATACACCTTGGTATGAGAAGTCTCAAGCATTTCCGCGGCCTTGCGTAACGTAAGGCCGACATTTTGTGTCAACTGCCGACTGATGGCCGAGAAGCGTTCTGGGTCGCCCTTCAGCTGCTCGGCTCTTTCTATGCCATGCAGAGCACAGAATTGCTCTAAGACCTTGTGTGCGACAGCTAACCGATAGCTTTCGCGGTCTTCGCCGGTTTCGAGGTACAGGGTGAGATCACTTTGGCGGTGAAACTCCGTGAATCTACGCGCACTTCCACCGAGTAGTCCTAACACAAACGCCTTCTGTGTTTCGCTTATGTGAACTGCGTCCGCAGTATATTCCTTGTAGCTACTCCATCTATAGTCTGCCGGGTCTTGCACTAAGTTTGCCTGCACGGGATTCATGTGTATGTAACGGAGCGCTCCTAGCAAGTAGGCCTCGTCCTCGATAGCCTCACTGCGGTACCGGTCGCCAAAAACAGGACCCACGCGCTGATGCATGCTATTGTACCTAGCCGCATACCGCAGGTTGATCACCTTAACCGCGCGTGATAGCGTCGCAAGTTCAGCCTTAACAAGGGCGTGCAGATGGTTGCTCATAATGCACCAAGCCGCCAGCTCGAAACTATCCTTAGCGTGCTGTTCACAGAGTAGCTCTAACAGAAGTCGTCTCTCGCTATCGCTCTGAAAGACAAACTCCTTGTTGATTCCGCGAACCATAACGTGATAATAACCGGTGCTGCTTGCTTGACGTCCTATTCTTGGCATAATCCTCACCTCACGCCAATGATACCGTTTCATCAACAAAAAAACAAGAAGAACCGTCCCTTTTGTTCTCTAGTTCAACGCGGCAGGGCCTGGAGGAGGCTGGTGAGATTGCTGTCTTGCGACAGGTAGAAGCGTAGAGCGGCGAAGTTGCGGCTCTCTGCCTCGTCGGTCCAGTAAGGAATAGAGAGCGAGGCGTGCTTCTCGTGCGGAGACCGCTTGAGGACAGAGAAATACTCCGCCAAATGCTTAGCTAAGACAAGTCGATAGTAGATCGCCAAGCGTAATGTTTCTAAGAGCACCGCATCCTGGCGCACTGCGTCCACTGCATCTTGGCGCATTGCAGCCATTGTATCCTGGCCAACTGCATCCATTGTATCCTGGCCAACTGCATCCATTGTATCCTGGCCAACTGCATCCATTGTATCCTGGCACATGCCATCCCCAGCATCCTGGCGCGCTACATCCTGCAGAGCCGCGCCGGGGAATCTTGCCGCTAGGTAGTGCTTAATTAAGCTAAGCTCCTCCTCGGGTGAGAGCGGCATGGCCGGGTCGCATAACAGCTCGATTACGTCAAGCAAGGTAATGTCGCGCCTTAGTCTGCCGTAGTTTAGCGGCCGCGCCTGACCGCCATGCACAAATAAGCCGCGCGGCGAGGCGTCGGGGAGTCGCGGGCCAAGGTAAGCGGCACCGGCTGTCCAGATGGGACTAGTAGCCGCGATAACCTCCGCGAGCGGCGGCGTTGTCGCCAGCACCCCGCCTAAACTAAGCGCGCGCAGGGCTTCCGTAATTTGGCCGCGAATAATCTGCTCACTGTGAGCTCCCTTATCGGGGAGGTTTAGCGCAAGCTCATCGCCTAGCGCATGGAACGCCGCGAGTCTTGCCAGGAAACTAGGCAGAAGCTGTTTGCACTCCTCGCGCTTTCCTTCGTTCATGCCCATATCTAAACGTCGCACGCCTACCGAGCCAAGCACAGCAATGTGCTTGGCTCGATCATAGGCAATAAGGTGCGGGAACAAGTCGCTCTGACTGTTGATACGCCGCAACTCTGCGACCTCGCGGTCAAACTGCGCCGTCTTCTGCTCGATTAGTCTGCGCTCTTCGCTGAGCTCCGACAGAGGGTCCTCTTTAAACTTATTGGCCTCGTCTGCGGGAGTGCGTTGCCCGCCAAGCCCCGCGGGATTCTGCAGCGGGTTAAAATCTTCTGCCATGCTTGGCTTTTGCTTCTGCTCCCGCTCTCGCTGCAGGGACTCTAGGGGATAGAGCACCTGCACGGTCGCCTCCTGCTGGCTGCCGTCCGCAAACTGCGCCTGCACGTGGTAGTACACTAATTCGTCAAGCTCCGCCGCCGGCAACCAGGCCGGCACGCGCGTGAGCTTAACCTGGCTTGGCCCTCTACCGTCGCTGTCTTTCAGATAGCGTCCTAAGTACCGCCGATTAAGCCGTAAGTCGGCGGGAGCACGCATTCTCCAGACAACAAAAGCCACCGACGCGGCAGCCGCCGCCAGCGCGTAGAGGTAAAGCACTAGACCGGATACCCGCCCTTCTTATCCGCGAGGTCGTAGTCTACACCGTATTTTGCGGCATAGCGGTCTTTAAAGAACTTCTGCGCGACTTGTGGGAAGAGCGCATATGACAACACGTCTTCGTCTTGCTCCATAAGGGGTGCTACTTCTTTGCGCACGGCCGGCAGCTCAGGCGCAAGCGTGTCCGCGAAGCGGCTCGACACTACCGGAGTATCCCCGATAATACGCTTGCGGAATTCCTCGTCAATTTGGCCGGGGACGCGACCGTACTGCCCGGCTAAGTAGTTTTTCACTTCATTCGATACCATCTTGTAGCGTTGTCCTGCCACAACATTAAGCACTGCCTGCGTGCCGACAATCTGGCTGCTTGGGGTAACCAGCGGCGGGAAGCCAAGGTCAGCGCGCACGCGCGGCACTTCAGCTAAGACCTCGGGCAACTTGTGCACTTGATCCCCTAGCTGCGAGATGAAGTTCGAAATCATGCCGCCGGGGATTTGGTACGAGATGACGTTTGTATCTACGGTATAAGCCGAGCCTTTAATCTCAGGGTAGCTGGCCAAGAGTTTCTTTAAACGCTCGCTTACCTTAGACAACGCCCCGAGGTCAAGTCCCGTATCATAGGGGGTGCCCTGTAAAGCCGCAACCATAGTTTCGGTGCAGGGCTGGCTTGAGCCTAAGGCTAGCGGCGACAGCGCCGTGTCAATCACGTCGACGCCAGCCTCGACTGCCTTTAGATAACTCATGGCCGCCATGCCGCTGCTGTAGTGCGAGTGAATATCAAGCGGCAGGCCAAATTCCTGTTTTAGGCGCTTGACTAGGTCATAGGCATCTTGCGGTGCGATAAGCCCGGCCATGTCTTTAATGCAGAGCGAGTCTACGCCCATTTCTACAATCTCACGCGCCGTATTTACATAGTGCTCGATGCTGTGGAGCGGGCTTATAGTATACACAACCGTACCTTGGGCGTGCCCGCCAAACTCCTTGACGGCGCGAATCGCGGCAGCCAGATTGCGCGTGTCGTTTAGAGCGTCAAAGATGCGGATGACGTCAATCCCGTTTTTTAGCGCCAGGCGGACAAATTCGCGCACCACGTCGTCGGCATAGTGACGGTACCCCAGCACATTCTGCCCCCTAAGCAGCATCTGCAGCTTAGTGTCGGGCAAAGCGCGGCGCAAGGCACGCAAGCGCTCCCAAGGGTCTTCGTTGAGAAACCTCAGGCAGCTGTCAAACGTAGCCCCACCCCATACTTCCATGGTGTGAAAGCCGATTTTGTTTAAGTCGTCGCATATGGGCAGCATGTCGGCCGTCTTCATGCGTGTGGCCATTAAGCACTGCTGCCCGTCACGCAACGTAGTATCCATTACACGTACTTTCAATCCTATCGCTCCTTCATTTTCCTTTGTACTCAGAATACTGTATACAGGTCGCTTCTGCAAGCCTTTTGCGCTTGTTTCTTACTTGTTTCTTAGCACACTTGCCGTCTCAAGCATAGAATGGTGCATCACACTTTTGAGGAGGCTTTGCTATGCGAAAAGTACTGCTTGTGTTGACCATGGCTGCGCTGATAGCCGCAACGGCAATGAGTTTTGGGTGCAGACCGCGCACCAAAGTGCGCGACATCGTGCTATCTGAGGTCATTCACTCCATCTTCTATGCTCCCCAGTATGTCGCTTTGCACAAGGGGTTTTTCCTTGCGGAAGGGCTAAATGTACGGCTCGAAGTAGCTCAAGGCGCTGACCGGGGAGCGGCCGCACTTCTCTCTGGGGCAGCCCAGGTTGCCTTGTTTGGCAGCGAGGCGGCCATCTACACTTGGCAACAGGGAGCCCTAAACCCCATTATCGCGTTTGCGCTATTGTGCCAACGCGACGGTTCCTTCCTTGTGGGGCGCACACCTGACCCGGACTTCACTTGGCGAGATGTAGTCGGTCGGACCATTATCGGTGGTCGTCGCGGTGGCGTACCACAGATGGTGCTGGAGTATGTGCTTAATGAGCATGGCGTGACACCACAGGGGGACGTGACAATCATTCAAAACATCGGGCTTGGCGCTACAGCCGCCGCTTTTGCCGAAGGCACCGGAGACTATGTACAGCTGTGGGAGCCCGCTGCCAGCCGCCTTGTCAATGCCGGCGCGGGATACATTGTTGCCGCGATGGGCAAGTACAGCGGCGTACTGCCCTACACCGCCTTCCACGCCACGAAAACTTACATGCGCGAGAACCCGGACGTAATCTTAGGCTTTACCCGTGCCATTTACCGCGCGCAGCGATGGGTGCAAACCACTCCGGCCGCAGAGATTGCCGCAACGATTCAACCTTCCTTCCCGGATATGGCCCTCGCCGACATGACGGCAATCATCGCCCGCTACAAGGAGCTAGGGGTGTGGGCGACTAACCCGCTTATTCCCCGCGAAGCATTTGACCATCTACAAAACATTATGCTGGCCGCAGGAGAACTGAGCTCTAAGGCTCCCTTTGCCGACGTCGTCAACACCGAGATTGCTGAGCGCGTTGTCAACGAGCGCCGCTAAGCGATGCCACGCGCCATCGACCTTGTAGATGTTGGTCACACATACATGACCAAGAGCGGCGAGACCGAGGCCTTAAAGGGCATTAGTCTTAGCATCGCCGAAGGCGAGTTTATCGGCATTGTCGGTCCAAGCGGCAGCGGCAAGTCTACGCTGCTGTCGCTCTTGGCCGGCCTAGTCAAGCCCACGACCGGTGAGATCACGATTTTTGGCAAGAAGGTAGTGGGTTCCGACGGTACTTCAGCCTACATGCTGCAGCAGGACTGCCTCCTGGAATGGCGGAGCGTCCTAGACAACGCGCTGCTTGGGCTAGAGATTATGCGCAAGCTAACCCCAGCTAGTCGCGCGCGCACTAATGAGCTCTTGGTAGAGTACGGCTTGTCGGACTTTCGTCACTTGTATCCACGTCAGCTGTCCGGAGGGATGCGACAGCGGGTAGCGTTAATCCGCACTTTAGCGGCAGGGCCGTCCGTGTGCCTTTTGGATGAACCATTCTCGGCTTTAGACTACACTTCACGCCTTAGCCTACAAGCCGATGTCAGCGCTATCCTGCGTCAGGCTGGCATTACCTGCGTGCTTGTCACCCACGATATCCCCGAAGCAATTGCCCTCTGCGACCGCGTCATTGTCCTCACAAACAGGCCGGGCAGCGTAAAGGCAGACCTGCCCGTAGTACTATCCGGTGCCGGCCACTGCCCCATGCAGCGCCGACAGGCACCGGAGTTCAGGGAGTATTTTGCCCGCATATGGGGGGAGATGGAGCAAAGTGTTAAGGCTAGGCTTGCGTAAATACTATCTCCAAAGCGGCGAGGCCCAAACTCCCGGGCATGCTGCCTACCTCGCCGACATGTTCGCAGAACGGGTGCTGGTTCGACTGATACAAGTTGCTTTGCTACTGGGGTTCCTAGGGCTCTGGGAAGCGGTAGCTCATTACCGACTAATGGACGTGTTTCTCATCAGCAGCCCTTCTAGGGTATGGCAGACTGTCCTCTTACTGCACGCGGACGGCTCCCTCTACTGGCACTTGGGGGCAACTACACTTGAGACTATCGTCGGCTTTGTCAGCGGCACACTTATCGGAACGGTCAGTGCAGCACTCCTGTGGTGGTGGCCATCCCTCTTTGCCATAGCCGACCCGTACCTAATCGTGCTGAACAGCTTGCCAAAAATCGTGCTCGGCCCGCTGTTTATAATTTGGTTCGGTACCGGATACGTCACCATTATCGTTATGGCACTCGCTATTTCTCTCATTACCACCATTATTGTCGTACACGGTGGCTTCCTGTCCGTCGACCCGCAGAAGCTAAAGCTGGCCCGCTCGTTTGGCGCGACCAAATGGCAAACTTTTGCGCTGATTGCGTTGCCGGGGAGCCTGCCGACGATTGTTTCCGCGCTAAAGGTAAACGTCGGCCTCTCCTGGGTGGGCGTGATCGTGGGAGAGTTTCTGGTATCGCGTGCGGGCCTTGGCTACCTCGCCATCTACGGCGGTCAGGTACTAAACATGCACCTGGTGATGACCAGTGTCTTTCTTCTCGCCGTGGCCGCCACAGTGATGTACCAGGCCGTAGCCATCTTAGAGCAAAAGGTAAGGGCGAAGCACCAAATAGAGTGACGCGCTAAAAGTACGCCACTACGTGTGACCAAAGCAAGTCTATACCGCTTTTGCCCTGCGAGGAAGTGACCAGAAGCTCCTCCGGTGCAAGCCCCAAGACCTCTCCAATGACCTTTAGATGCTGCGTTAGCCGTGAACGCAACACTTTGTCTGCCTTGGTGGCCACAACCTTAACAGGAATGCCGGCGTTCTTCACCAGAGCGTGGAACGCACAGTCGTCAGCCGACGGAGCATGACGGACGTCTACTAACTGGAGAACGAGCTTTAACTGAAAGCGCTTCTGCAGATAGTTCTGTAGGCGCTGCCGAGTTGCCGCGCGCTCTGCCTGACTAAACTTGGCGTAACCGTAGCCGGGAACGTCAACGAGGTAGAGGCGTTCATTGATGAGATAAAAGTTCATCAGCCTAGTCTTCCCTGGTTGACTAGAAGTGCGGGCTAAAGCCCGGCGCGAGAGTAAGGAGTTGATGAGTGAAGATTTCCCCACGTTGCTGCGGCCGATAAGCGCAACCTCCGGCAAGGCACCCGCAGGCATTTGGCCAAGCTCTAAAGCCGAGGTCACTAACTCAGCCGACTGCACCTTAAACATGCTGCTCTCCCGGGCTGAATGCTGTCTCCAACACTTCCGACATATCTTCGACTAGTTTGACGTTTAGGCGTCGCAAGATGTTGCGCGGCACTTCCTCAAGGTCGCGCTTATTGTCCTTGGGCACGATGACTGTTTTGACGCCGGAGCGGTGGGCGGCCAAGAGCTTTTCCTTGAGCCCGCCGATAGGCAAAATCCTTCCCCTGAGGGTAATCTCACCCGTCATGGCGACATCCTTCCTTACCGCCCGCTTAGACAGCGCCGAAGCTAGGGCTGTAGCCAGCGTAATCCCGGCTGAGGGCCCGTCTTTGGGGATAGCCCCTTCGGGGACGTGTACGTGAATGTCGCAGTTTTGGTAGAACTCGGCATCAATGCCTAGTTCACCTGCCCGCGATCGCACGTAGCTGTAGGCTGCCTGCGCAGATTCGCGCATAACCTCTCCTAGCTGCCCGGTCAAAATAAGGTTGCCTTTGCCCTGCATGACGGTTACTTCAATCGTCGCCGTATCCCCTCCTGTTTCCGTCCAGACGAGACCCGTCGATATGCCAACTTCATCCCGTTGCTCAGAGGCATTAAAGCGATAGCGCGGCACGCCTAAGAAGCTAGGCACATTCTGCACGGAAATGGCAAAAGTGCGCGTTCTACCCGCGACGACTTCTTTGGCCACCTTGCGGCATATGGCGGAGATTTCGCGCTCAAGACTGCGCACTCCTGCTTCGCGTGTATACTCATTGATGATTTTACGTAGCCCCTGCTCGCCAAAGGTAAGTTGTTCACGCTTTAGCCCATGTGAACTAATGGCCTTTGGCACTAGGTGGCGATTGGCTATCTTTAGCTTTTCTTCTTCTGTGTAGCCGGAAATAGTGATAATCTCCATGCGGTCGAGGAGTGGGCGCGGAATGCCGTACCGGGAATTGGCGGTGGTGAGAAACAACACTTGCGATAAGTCAAAGGGAAGCTCGATGTAGTGGTCGGCAAAGGTGTTGTTCTGCTCGGGGTCGAGCACCTCTAGCAGTGCTGCCGAGGGGTCGCCGCGAAAATCCATGCTCATTTTGTCTACTTCGTCGAGCAAAAACAAGGGGTTGCGCGTCTTGGCCTGACGCAACACCTGAATTATTCTCCCGGGCATGGCGCCGACATAGGTGCGGCGATGGCCGCGAATCTCGGCCTCGTCCCGCACGCCACCGAGTGACATGCGCACGAAATTCCGTCCAAGTGCGCGCGCCACTGAACGTGCCAACGAGGTTTTGCCTACACCGGGAGGCCCGACTAGGCACAAGATCGGCCCCTTAAGTTGGTTTGTCAGATGGCGCACGGCTAAGTATTCGACAATGCGGGACTTAACCTTCTCTAGCCCGTAGTGGTCCTCGTCAAGTATTTCCTCCGCCCGCTTAATATCCAACGTGTCGGCGGACAAGCTGCTCCACGGCAGTGCCAGGACCCAATCGAGGTAGTTGCGCACTACTACCGCCTCGGCCACACCCGGCGGCATGCGCTCCAAGCGGTCAATTTCCTTGTGGCAGCGTTCTGCTACTTCGGCGGGTAGTTTTAGTTCCTCCACTTTGTCGCGCAGTTCCTCAGCTTCACTGCCGCGGTCGTCCTTTTGGCCTAATTCCTTTTGGATGGCCTTCATCTGCTCCCGCAGGTAATACTCGCGCTGGTTCTTTTCCATTTGCTTGCGCACTCGGCTGTTTAGCCGCTTTTCGATGTCGAGTATTTCTATTTCGCGCGCTAGGACTTCACCGAGCAGTTCTAGCCGCTCGGTAACGTCTACTGCGGCGAGCAGCTTCTGGCGATCCTCAATGTTGAGGTTGAGATGCGTCGCGATGGTGTCTGCGAGCTGCCCGGGCTTGTCTATGACACTGACGGTCACAAAGATTTCCGGCGAGATTTTCTTGCCGGATTTTACGTACTGCTCGAAGCTGCCTAGGGCCCTGCGCATAAGGGCTTCTACATAGACCGAGGGCGTATCCTGGTCGGGCAATACCCGCACGCCGACAGATACATAGGGCTCGTGCTGTACAATGCCTTCGACCTGTGCTCGCGTCTGACCTTCCACCAGAACCCGCACGGTACCACCCGGCAGAGTAATTACCTGCTTGATGGTTGCGATTGTGCCAATGAGGTGGAGGTCCGCTAGGCTCGGTTCTTCCACATTAATGTCTAGCTGCGTGGCCAGAAAGATTTCGCTTTCATTGCGCACGGCAGCGTTAACGGCATCAATCGACCGGCTGCGCCCGACATCGAGGTTGATGACGCTCGTAGGAAAGACAAGATAACCCCGTAACGGGAGCAAGGGATATTCTGCATATTGTTTGTCCACTAACTAACACGCCTCCTTGGACTTCGCGCCGCGGCTAAGCCTACCATTCTGCGGCAACTCTAGTATACGCGACATTGCCCTCCCTCGCTAGAGCACTGACAGGTGTCGGGCACAATGGCGTGGGCAATTGCCTCGCGCACATGCCCAATCGGCACGACCTCTAGATTGCTGATGCTACCAAAGCTCTCCTGCCAGTTTTCGGCCGGAATAAGCGCTTTCTTCACGCCCGCAAGTGCCGCTGCCTCTAGTTTTGCCGCTACCCCGCCTACCGGTTTGACTACGCCCCGCACCGATACTTCGCCGGTCATCGCCACAAAGTTATCTACCGCCAATCTCTTAATAGCTGAATAGGACCCCACAGCCATAGCTACACCGGCGGAAGGGCCGTCAACCGGTGTGCCGCCGGGGAAGTTAATGTGCAGGTCATACTTATGCGGATCCTCGTCTAGCAGGCGCCCGAGCACGGTCAGCACGGTATCGACTGAGTTTGACACCATGCTGCGTCGCCTAATCATGTGATTCGATGAGCTTATCTCTTCTTCTTCGGCAATGCCCGTAACCTTAATCGAACCGCGTGTAGATGTAGGAGCCGCCGCTACCTCTAACTCCAACAGCGTACCTAACGCAGGCCCATATACTGCTAGGCCATTTACTACCCCTACGGCCGGTGCGGCAGGAATCTTAGGATCATAGCGCGGCGTGCAGTGGGTGGAGTTTACGACCCATTCAATGTCTTCCACGCAGAGCGACTTCCTTCCCTCACCAAAAGCCACGCCGGCCGCAATCTGAATAATGTTCACGGCCTCACGCCCGTTATGGGCGTACTTCGCAAGCAGTTCGTTCGCTTTGCCGTCTAGTTCAATGCCGACGCGCAGTGCGGCATTGGCGGCTATCGTCAGGAGCTGCCTGGCGCGGAGCGGCCGGAAATATATCTCTAGGCAACGGGACCTGATGGCGGGGGGAATATGTTCGGGCGAGCGGGTTGTCGCTCCGACGAGACGAAAGTCAGCCGGCAGCCCATTCGCAAAGATGTCGTGGATGTGTTTTGGCACGTTGGCGTCTTCGGCCGAATAATAGGCACTCTCCAGAAAGACTTTCCTGTCTTCCAGCACCTTAAGTAACTTGTTCATTTGCGTAGGATGGAGCTCGCCGATTTCGTCGATAAACAGCACGCCGCCGTGCGCTCGGGTAACAGCCCCCGGCTTAGGCTGAGGAATCCCCGCCATGCCTAGTGGGCCTGCTCCTTGGTAGATGGGGTCGTGCACAGAGCCGATAAGGGGGTCGGCGATGCCACGCTCATCAAAGCGCGCGGTTGTTGCGTCTAGCTCCACGAATTTTGCGTCACGGCCAAACGGCGAGCCCGGCGTTCGCTTGGCTTCTTCCAGCACTAGTCGTGCCGCGGCCGTCTTCCCGACCCCAGGTGGGCCATACAGGATTACGTGTTGCGGGTTACAGCCGCACAGTGCGGCCCGCAGCGCCTTAATGCCGTCCTGCTGCCCGATTATCTCGTCAAACGTGCTTGGCCGAGTGCGTTCGGCGAGCGGCTCCGTAAGGGAAATCTCCCGCAGCTTAGCGAGTTTTTCCGTCTCCTTACGCGACTCTCTGTCTACGGCAATGCGCGTTCCCTGCTGCGAGCGCAACAGGTTGAGGAAGTAAAGACCAATCACCACCGCAAAAACAATCTGGATGCCGTAAAACAGCCCGCCAAAGCTCACTGACCTCACCTCATAGTTAGTCTGCGCCTTGAGCGAGGGAAAAAAACAAAGAGACAGCTCGACTCTCGTAAGAGGTGAGCTGTCTCATATCTGGTCTTAAGCCGTGATTTCCTTCTTCTTGCGCGACCTGACGCCTTCTGTTAAGAGAATAGGCGGCTCGTTCTTGAGCACAACTTCTTCGGTTACCACGCACTTCTTGATGTCTGTGCGCGAGGGCGCATCGTACATCACATCGAGCATAATCTTCTCCATAATTGCTCTGAGGCCACGTGCGCCGGTATTGCGCTTGATGGCTTCGCGGGCAATAGCGCGGAGCGCCTCGTCCTTAAACTCTAGCGCTACCCCGTCGTACTCCAAAAGCTTGGTGTACTGCTTAGTAAGCGCGTTTTTGGGTTCAGTTAGCACTCGCACCAGAGCATCCTCGTCTAGTTGGTCAAGTGTGGCAATGACCGGAATACGTCCGACGAACTCCGGGATGAGGCCGTACTTAAGCAAGTCCGCCGGCAACACTTGCCGCAAGAGCTCGCCGATTGGCGTCTCAGAGCGCGCCTTAACTTCGGCGCCGAAGCCCATGGCCTTTTTCCCGGTACGAGTTTGGATAAGCTTCTCAAGGCCGTCAAAGGCTCCGCCGCAGATAAACAAAATATTGGTGGTGTCAATCTGCAGAAACTCTTGGTGGGGGTGCTTGCGTCCACCCTGCGGCGGCACGCTCGCTACGGTACCTTCGAGAATCTTAAGCAAGGCCTGTTGTACGCCTTCGCCCGAGACGTCTCTGGTAATAGAGGGGTTGTCGGACTTGCGGGCAATTTTGTCCACCTCGTCGATATAGACGATGCCTCTCTCGGCCTTCTCAATGTCGAAGTCGGCATTCTGGATAAGCTTAAGCAAGATGTTCTCTACGTCTTCGCCGACATAGCCTGCTTCCGTCAGTGAGGTAGCATCGGCGATGGCGAACGGCACGTTTAGCAGCTTGGCCAAACTTTGTGCGAGCAAAGTTTTTCCGACGCCGGTCGGGCCTATCAGCGCGATGTTGCTCTTGGTGAGCTCCACTTCGTCGTTCTTATTGCCGGAGTAGATGCGCTTGTAGTGGTTGTATACTGCTACCGCTAAAATGCGCTTGGCATCATCTTGGCCGATTACCCATTGGTCAAGAAAGGTCTTAATCTCCGCAGGCTTGGGAATCTCTTTCAATTCCCCCTCCTGTTCATGATGGGACTCTTCCTCTACGATTTCCATGCACAGCTCAACACACTCATCGCAGATGTAAACTCCCGGACCCGCGATAAGTTTCTTGACCTGCTCCTGTGTCTTGCCGCAAAATGAGCACTTAACGGAATTTCGCTCATCAAACTTGGCCATGTTGCACCTCCTAGAACCGGAATGACTACTTCTTGCGCTTCACCAAGATTTCGTCCACGATTCCGTACTCCTTAGCCTGCTCGGCTGTCATCCAGAAATCGCGGTCAAAGTCCTTAGCGACCTTCTCGTTAGGTTGGCCGGTATGCGTGGCAATGATCTTCTTTAGCGATTCCCGCATCCGCAGTATTTCTCTCGCCTGAATCTCGATATCGATAGCTTGCCCTTGTGCGCCGCCGTGGGGCTGATGAATCATCACGCGCGAATTCGGCAAGGCCATGCGTTTACCCTTCGCGCCGGCCGCTAACAACACCGCGCCCATACTTGCCGCCATACCAATGCAGATGGTGCGCACGTCAGACCTGATAAACTGCATGGTGTCATAGATAGCCAGTCCGGCATCGATATGCCCGCCGGGGCTGTTAATGTACAGGTCGATGTCCTTGTTTGGATCTTCGCCCTCTAAATGCAGCAGCTGGGCTACGATGAGATTAGCGACATGGTCGTCGATTACCGACCCAAGAATGATAATGCGCTCCTTTAGCAGGCGCGAGAAAATGTCGTAGCTGCGCTCCCCGCGGCTAGTTTGCTCAACAACAAATGGAATCAACCCCATAGTAACACCCCACTTTACTCAACTTGTGCTTGTTGCACGAGAAAATCCACGGTCTTGCTTGTGCGCAGACTCTCGATTACACCCGGTATCTGCCCACGCTCGATGAGCATCTTGCGCAGCTCCTCGACTTTACGTCCCATAGAGGCGCCCATCGCCTGCAAGTAAGCGTCTAGTTCCTCTTTGCTTACTGATATGTTCTCCAAATCGCTTATCTTCTCAAGCACGAGGCGCGTTTTAACGCGCTGCATTGCCGACTCGCGCCATCCTTCTCTAAGCTCAGTCATACTCATGCCGGTGCGCTGCAAGTACTGCGGTAGTTCCATGCCACTCTTAGCGAGACTATGCGACATGTCCTCAACCATAGAGTCGAGTTCACGTTCCGTGAGCACCTTAGGTACGTCGAACGACGTTTGGCCTACTACTTTAGCCACTACCTCATTCTCGAGCTTTGTTTCGGCATTCCGCTCGGCGGCCTGAGTCAAGCGGTTGCGCAGGTCAGCAGTAAACTCCACCAGTGTCTCAAAATCTGAGACTTCCTTGGCAAAATCGTCGTCTAACGCGGGGAGTTCCTTGCGCTTAATCTCGTGGAGCTTAATCGCAAAGACTGCTCCTTTTCCGGCTAGATGTTCTGCACGATAGTCGGGCGGGAAGGCTACCTGGATATCGCGCGACTCGTCTCTTTGCATACCAATCAGTTGCTCTTCAAACCCCGGGATAAAGGAGCCGGAGCCAAGCACAAGATTCTGGCGCTCTGCCTTTCCGCCTGCAAATTCTACACCGTCGATTGAGCCGCAATAGTCGATAGTAACCGTGTCCCCGATTTGGGCTTCGCTATGCGCCACATCGACTAAGCGCGCGTGCCGCTCCTGCAGCTTCTTGAGCTCTGCGTCGAGGGCTGCGTCCGAGACAGCTGTTTCCGACTTGGCAACTTGAACACCCTTATACTCCCCTACGTCAAATGCAGGCATAAGTTCCACGGTAAAGCGCAACTTAGCCTCTTGGCCCTTGGCGAACTGCACGACATCGACTTCCGGACGGTCTAGCGGTTCGACTTTAGCCTCAGCTAGCGCCGCCTTGTACGCTTTAGGCAGCAAATCGTCAATGGCCTCTTCGTACAGGCTCTCCACACCGAAGCGCGCTTCGAAAACTTGACGGGGAACTTTACCGCGGCGGAATCCAGGCACATTAGCCTTAGCGGCAACTTTCTTAAACGCAACGTCGAGGGCCGCTGCTACCTCTGCCTCCGCGACCGTTACCTCCAAAAGCATCTTGTTGTCGTCAAGCTTCTCTACACCAATGTTCAAAACAAAAGTCCTCCTTGCAGCACTCAGTACTGTTTACTTATTAGTGAACAACTACATTATAGCATAAAAAACAGCCGCCAGCCGCCAGCGACTTGCTACCAGCCGCTGGCCACCAGCCACCAAGAGTTTGACACATGTCGCTTGTCCCTTGTCGCTTGAGAGCGAGCGGTGAACTGGGAGCTGCCCCGTCTTCCACTGGGCACTAGGCACTGAGCACTAGGCACCCTTCTTGAAATGGCGCGCCCGGCAAGATTCGAACTTGCGACCACCGGATTCGTAGTCCGTTACTCTATCCAGCTGAGCTACGGGCGCAATATATGGGGTGGATAATGGGACTTGAACCCACGGCCCCCAGAGCCACAATCTGGTGCTCTAACCAACTGAGCTATATCCACCGTGTAAAAGCAACGAACAGTATTGTAGCAAATGAGTCGACAGAGTGCAACGGGTCGAAATTGGGCTTCATGATTCACGATTCATGATTCATGATTTCTCAAAGCTCAAAGCTCAAAGCTCACAATGGCGCGCCTGGCAGGGATCGAACCTGCGGCCCACTGCTTAGAAGGCAGTTGCTCTATCCACTGAGCTACAGGCGCATTAGCATCTAATATTTTACCATGTGCCAGAAGAATAGCAATGGCAAATTTCAGAAAGCGTTTTGCGTTGCTAGCTTTTTTCTCAACCAACCGCTGTGTTCAACAAAGGGAACAGGGGCAACGCCGTGGTTTTTCGGGCATGCTAGCCACTAGACATCCATAATATGACATCTGGGCCTGTATAAGGGCGTAGTCATCCCTTGGCGCTGATGCTAGGTTTTTGATTCGATTAGACCAGCAACTCTACGCTGCCTTCACTAGGCTCCGCATTTTATCGTGCTGATTTGCTCTTATTCGTCCTACGGCCATTGCCAGCATTACGGCCAGCGCTAG